>DSAU01000137.1 GCA_011046315.1 bacterium | reverse complement strand
TGCGGAATTCCTCTGGCGTTGATTTTCGCACTCCACCAATCATGCCAGCCGTGATATCCGCAACTTAAAACCATGTCTCTGCCGGTAACCAGCCGCGCGATACGCACTGCCGCGGAAGTAACTTCAGCGCCGGTTTTGAGAAATCGAACCATTTCAGCGCCGGGAATCTTTTCGATCAGCATTTCACTCAACTCCACCTCATTGGAACTGGGCAGTGAAAATAAAATGCCCTTTTCCAGTTGATCTCGAATCTTGCTGTTGATCCGGTCGATGCTGTAACCGATATTCACCGGCGCCAGCGAGGCGATGTAATCAACATACTTGTTCCCGTCCAAATCCCAAACATAAGCGCCCTTTGCCTTTTCAATGTATGACGGAAAATGTTCAGCCGTTAAAAAAACTTCGACCCGTTTGCTGTTGGTATTGGTTCCACTGGGGATAATTTCGAGCGCACGGGAGTGCATTTTTCGTGATTGAGCCAAATTCATTACTTTCACCTCTCTGTTCTATTCTCCATTTTTTTTTTAATTAATTCTGACTAAACAATCTTCACCGACAATTCAGGGAGCATTTCTTTTGTAGAAATTTGAATCTGAACCCGTTTTTGTTGAATTTGAGCCTCCACCTGCCATTGATTGGTTTTTTGTTTAACAGAAATTACTGGTTCAATCGCTTCTGAATTGCTGACCGCCATCGCCGAAATAATATCCACCCGCTCGCCCTTTTTCGTCGCCGAAATGTCCAGATGGGGATAAACGCCGTGCTCCTCTGGAACGGGAAATTTATTGGTTGTAAGCTGCTCATCAAGGCTGCACTTACCGATTCCGTGTAATTGCGCCAACGGACGCTGTATCGAAAATTTATCGCCATCGACTTGAATCTTACCCATTTTATCGCCATTATCAACAAACCAACGGGCTGTGAAAACTGCCGGCTCTTTTGCGGCAAGACTGTCGATCACCAGCAAAAACTTTAATCCCGGTATTACCAAAAAAGTACGCATCACCTGTTCGACATGATCCATCACCAAACCGTATGCCTGAGTAGCGTCACTACTAACGATCACATAGTCATCGGTCTTTTTCTCACTGACAACTTTAGCTTCTGCCAGCGAGGCGTTAGTGCCTTCCAGTCCGTCATGATACTGATGTCCTTTTCCGTCAATCAACACAGTATTGTGCGCCGGTGATGTTCTCAAAGCCCACGCCGGATGCAGGTGGCTGTAGGGCGGATGCCAGTTATCCACCAATAAATTTTCACCGTTGGACTTGAGAATAATGCTGTTGCGATCCGCATTCTCGTGATTTGCCGGACCACCGCTGCGCATAGCAACCACGAAATCATCCAATTCAAATCCCGTGGTGACCACCACCCAATCAATATCAAAACGACGATAATGGAATTTCCCTTTGGGTTCCTTCTCTTTGATTTTTGGATCATACCACACCACAGAAAAAATATTATGCCGCTGTGCATGGTTAATGGCAGCAAACTGGGCGATCTCATCATTAAATTTCTTCGCAACCCAAAAACCGATGTCCGAGCCAAAACCGTGTCCCCCATCGCCGAAGTTGACATGGCCGTATTCGTGGGTCGTGGTCGGCATCCGCGTCATGAGAAGGAAATCCATCACCCCCTGCCAACTGATGGCATCGTGCCAATCCTGCTTTTTTTGTCGGTATAAAATATCAAGAAACAGGATCAACTCTTCACTGGTGTAGCGGCAATAGCCGGTACCCTCGGGATAACTTCCGTCAGGCGCGAACATATCAACAAAGTCATAATAGCTTTGTTTGACGGTTTTCATCCAGCGGTCGGTACGCGGGTCGCGGTCATTAAGAAAAATCGTTGCGATACCGAGCGCGCTCATGGGCACTGCCCGAAGATTGGTGCGGGACAAAATTCTGGGCCAATTGCGCATATCCCGTTCTTCAAAAAAAGAGCTCTCAGGGTCAAAGCCCCAACCGACTACTTCATCCTGATGCAGCATCCCATACAGGCTGCGAAAACAGGGCTCGCATCCCTTTTCCGGCAATTGCTTAATTATCTCTTGTTTTTCCTCTTCGGAGAGCACATCCTGGAGCCAATCAAAAGTCAGCGACAATGTTTTGGTCGTCTGCGGTGCGCGCTGCAAGCCGATGACGTATTTTCCGGCTTCGAGAAAATAGTCCCATTTTTCAAATTTGAGAATAGTCTGTACAGCCTGTCGAGCCAATTCTGCCCGCGCGCTTTCACCGGTAATTAAATGAACAAAAGCTTCCCGCTCCAATATCTGGCAAACACGGGGAATATGCCAAATCTGATTATTGAACTCGACTCCTTCTGCTAAAAACTTTCGATCTTCATCCAGATCAGCCGTTAACATATTCGTCCAAAATTCCTGAAACAACGGCAGTTCAAGCTTTTTTTTAAGCGCCGGAACATCTTCCCGTGAAAACAACAAACCCATCGGTTTCGAATCTTCCTCAGCTAACAACCCTCGCAATGAAAAAATCGGATTTGTTAGCACAAAGCCGGTTGATAATCCGGCAGCGGCCATAAATTTTCTTCTTGAAATCATTTGATGTACCTCATTTTGTTGATTAATCTTATAATACCTGAAATTCAAAAATGAAAATTGTTATCTAAAACCACCAATGTAAACACCTCAAAATGCCGATCGTTTAACGATCATTATTTTTTACACTCAACTTTGCCACTGGTTTTTTAAAGATTTTTGAAAAATAAAACAGTAACCCGACCACAATTAAAAATCCGCTAAACCCAATACTTGCACTGATATTTTCTCTGGCAGTGGAAGTCAAAAGCAACACAAGCGATAACATACCGATAATCATGGTCACGCCACCAACCAGCGGAAAAACATTTACCTCCTTTGCTCCGCGGGCAAGCACTTCCTTTTTAACATCAATCGGTGTATCCATTTTCTTAAAAAAGGCGTTGAGCTCATCCTGATTGGCAGTTAAATCGCGGGCGTAGATTCCACTGAACTGTTGTGACAGTCCGGCAAACACCACAGCGCTAAGCAAAACCCAAAAATGGGCTGTTCCCAAAAAATTTAAAATTCCTCCGTTTAACGCTGCCAGCAAGCTTGCAAACGATAAGTTGGGATTGGTATTGCCGATTAAAAAATAGAGCCAGAGAAGGATACCAAAGGTAACATTTGCCATCAAACAAAGCTTTTTTTGTTTCAAATACAACCTTGCCAGCGAATAAGAAGCAAAGATAAAAAACAACGTAATCAGTACAGTAATAATATATTGGGGACCAAGATTGTACTTCAAGGCAAATTTAGCGACCGAAGCCATCAGCGTGCCGGCAATGACCGATGAGATCGCTGACCAGCGCGACATCTTTCGATACATGATCCCCAGCAACAACGGGATCGCCACCGGCACACCGGTCAATCCGAAAATGATATTGGTAACCGTAAACACCCCATATTGACTATGAATAATCGTCAGGGCAATAGCGATGGTTATCATGCTCAATGCGACAACAGTCACTCTGCCGATAAACAGCACTTCGCGCTCGGTTGCTTGTGGTTTAATAAACCTTTTAAAAATATCAATCGAAACAATTGCTGAAAGCGAGTTCCAGGCGCTATCCATAGCCGACATCGACGCCGCCATCATGGCTGATAGAAAAATCCCCACCAATCCCGCGGGCATGTAGTGCATCACCACCGCGATAAAGATATTTTCATCCGGTTTGGTTATGTTGGAAAAATATGTCAACGCGCTAATGTCAGGCCAGAGCACTTTTCCGATGAGCGGCGGTAACCCAAAGAAGACCGGCCCGAACATCAGCAAGCCAAAAGCCAGCCAACCCACTTTTTTAGCTGCGTTTTCGTCCCTGACGCTATAATAGCGCTGGGCATTACCACCGGTCATATAACTAAACACAAAGGCAAGCGGAACTCCGATCAGGTACCAGATATCATAAGTCGTTGCCCCGCGAACAATGTTCGTCAACTTAAGCGGCGGCACATTCCGGAGAAATTCGCTTACCGATCCGAGCTCGCCGGATAAAAACGCCGCCGGAATGAGCACAATGATGATTCCGATTAAAATCAAAAACTGAATCACATCGGTCACACAAACTGCCCAAAACCCGCCGTAAAAGGTGTAAAACATAATGATAACCCCGGTTACTATGATCATAATATCAATCGCGGTCATTGAATTGGGAAACAACGTCGGCGCGCAAATTTTTGCCAACGATGCCAGATGATGAGCGGGCCAATAGACTGAAATCAATGAGAACACAATGGTAAAAAAAATGTGGGTCGATTTGTTAAATCGACTGTGCACATATTCCACCGGCGACTGAATTCGGGTGCGCCGCCATCGCTTTGCAGATACCTGAAAGCCGATGAAAAACGCCAGCGGCCAGGTTGCCAGATACAAAATGCCGTACCAGCCGGTGTTGTAGGTAAAACTGGCAGCGCCCGTAAAAGTCCAGGCAGAAAACAGGGTCATGTACAGCGAAACTCCGGCGACCCACCAGGGTATCAGATTTCCGCCGATAAAAAAATCTTTGCCACCTTTCATAAATCTGGAGAAATAAAATCCGATGATGATCATTAAGGTTAAATAGACAAAAATCACGATGTAATCAATTACCGGAAGACCAAGGTTCATATCGAGTTCCATTCATTATTTGTTAACAGTTGACTTGTTTTTTTATCGACATCTCGGCTTGACCCTTCAATCGATTTTCAGGATTCGACTAAAAATATTTTTACCTGACCAAATTTCATTGTCAGACGGTGAACGCTATCGGAAACACCGCTATCCACATCCTGCATCGATTTTGGTAAACGCAAGGTTCGCTCGCCATCGGATGTGGCGACAATCATCGCGGCATCGGCTGAAGCATAGATGATATCCGCTTCAGAGCTCCACAAATATGTGCCGGCTTCTCTCGCCAACCATCGTAATATTTCCACGGGTATTGGTGCTGCACCCAAATAGACCGAAGTCCAGCCATCCATGGCTTTTTTGGCAAAAGCGATCTTTCCATTATCTACCCATCTACCAAAGGATGACACTGCCACATCCTTTACCGCGAACCGCGGATAACGCATTGAATTAACACCGAAATTGAGATCAATGCCAGCATCCGCTATTTGACAATCAATCATCATCGGACCGGGCTGATCAATGATGTCAAATTTAAAGCCAGTCAGTTTTTCCATATTTGCCAGATTCAGCCTGTCAGGAGACACAAATCCCGGCGCGTAAAACCAGACCACTGTTGCGCCGCTGTTTTTCAGCATCGATATCAACTTATTGATATAATCTTCAGTTAAATAGAAAAGATTTGCCATTAACATTAATCGGTACTTACTGCTATCATTACCGCTTAAATCAAAGCGGTAAAGAAAATCCACTGGCGCTCCGATGCGATGCAGCGCTCTCGATTGCCCGTCCAAAAACCACTGGGTAAAAAAATCGGTACAATCCATGCCTTTGTCAAATGGTTCTTCCGCTTTCCAGTGGCTGGTGACAAATAAGCTTTTCGCATCGTACACCGCAGCAATTTGTGCTGTCGAAGTCAGATTCCAGGCCATTCTTTGTCGCCCGAGATCAACAAAACGACGGAGCAATTCAACGATTCGATGGTCATCATACCAACTGCGTTTGATTGAAAGCAGCGGGCCAAAGTCCATCAACCATCCACCGTTTCCACAGACCAGCATCTGTCCCAGGTCTCTTGTCAAAATATTGAGCGAACCTTCGACTGTGTTCCACCCTTCACCGCCGATGGGCGCTAAATTCCATTCATAGTCCGCCAGATTCGGATCAGGATTGGTTTCCGGATCAGGCTGCAAATAGGTTGAAGGATCGATCTCAACAAAAAACAATTTCCGGTGTCGTTTCACCGATTCCAACAATACCCGATAACCGCCGTCCCCGGCGATGCCACGCGCCCTTCCCAGCCAGTTTCCGGCGCCATCCAGGATATCGTGTTTCCAGGCCGGTTCAGATTCGATATTGGTCGATTGATAGCTGTAAGGGCTTGCCAAAAAATCAATATCCGGGCTGGAAAGGATTTTTTCCGGCGCCAGATGACCGCCTTCCTGAACCCAGACGTTCTCCAACTGGTAACCGTAGAATGTTCCGCAAAGCAAGCTTCCTTTTGTCTCGTGTTTGATAAGTTTTGCAAAATGTAAAATGGCATCGGCGATAACCTCATTATGGAACCGCTCATAGAATTCGATGACTTGCTTCTCATACTGTGGATCCCGCAGCAGTCCGAACCGGGTTTGAATTCGCTCGCTGGCATCAGGCACAGCGCCGATCTTTCTCTCAACCGCTCGATTCCGGTCCGGTAGAAATTCGGCTAAAAAATAGTGCCATTCACCATATATTCCCGAGCCGATTTGAAAGCCGATAACGCGGCTGCGCAGCGGAGATTGCTCGACATGTTTTAATAGCCCGATTAATATCTTTTCCATATCATGAATCCATTTCTCTGACGCCAGCGACGGCGCTTCCAGCGGCAATCCCCAATACCATCCCCCTTCCGGATTGATCCGTGCTGTGTGATAACGAGCTTTGGTTTCAGTGTCAACCGGAATTGCACATTCCACCAGCTCATCACGATTCAAGCGCTTCCACCATTCAGGAGCGTCCAGCAGCAGCCGGGGCAGGAATAAAGCACTCGGGTGTTCTTCCAACAGACGATCAAACAATTGATCAAACGAAGTCCAATCGTAAACCTCAGGAGAACTCCAGATGGAATTTAAACCGAGTATCGGATGAAGCACCTGTACTCCAGCTTCACGAAAAAGTGAAGCGCTTTGCTCCAGCCCCCAACTCCAGGCGAACAACGGAAATATTTCACATCCGTTGAGAAACAATCGCGGACAACCGCGTTCAATCCGCACCTGAGTTTCGACAGGGGGCTCGTGTTTCAATTTATCGATGTGGTGAAACATCAATATCTCCAGCCGCAAAAATTATTCTTCAATGAATTCATTGTTTATCAGTTCAAATTCCGGCAATGCGCCCAGATCCAGTATGCGCAATTCAAACTTTGTCCCGTTTTTGGACAAATCGATATTCCAGACATTGGCCTCGTTGTTTATCACAATTTCAGGTTCAGTTTCCTGGTTGCGGAGTGGGGTTCCCACCATTATTGAAAAAAATTCAATCCCATCCGTTTCAGTGACAGCATCCACAAACGGGTAAGTTCCGATCTCCTCAGGCAGTGGTAAAAAATCCGTTTTCAGTGTTATCCCAGGTGCTCCGGCGTACACCGCATAAAATCTGGCATTGGGACGGAAGATCGTAAAATTATCATCGGAAACAATCGCTTTGCCTGCCTGATCCCGGTTTTCCACCTGCCATCGAGCGGTAAACCGAGAGGCTGTTTCATACTTTTCAATTTTGTCCAGAACAATTACGGCAGGAATTTCATGAAAAACAAGCGCTGTTCGGGTGACCGTCTTCACATCATCATTCACCAACTGATATGCCTGAGTCGCATCGCTCGCCCAGAAGTCATACCCGGGTCGCCTGCCGTAACGGACAATCTTTGCCCAGGCATCGGAAGCGTTTGTCCCTTCTTCGCCAAGGTGATATTGATGGCTTTTACCATCAATGAGCACAGTATTATGTCCCAGGCCCGTGCGCAACAGCCAACCCGGACTGTTGGGATCATAAGTGGGACGCAGCGGATCCGCCAGCAAAACTTCTCTATAAGCCTTTAACAGGATTGAATTTCGATCCGCGTGTTCATGATTCATCGGGGGACCGCTACGCATAGCGACAACCAAATCATCAATATCAAAGCCGGTGCGGGTGATGATCCAGTCCAGGTCTAATTTTTTGAACAACTTTTTCTCAACCGGCGGGACTGGTTTCACTGTCGGATCGTAATAGACAAGTGAAAAAATATCATGATCCTGATGATAGTTTTCTGCAATGTATTGAGAAAGTCCGTCTCGGGAATGACGGGCGACCCAAAACCCCACCGCCGAGTTCAAACTTTTGTCCGCATCACCAAAGTTCACACTGCTGCGCGGCGACAATAAATGCGGCATGTACATCGCCAGTGAATATTCCATCATACCGATAAAATTTGCGCCGTCAAAAAGATTGATATCGTTTTTGCGCTCAAAAGCTTCCATCATATAAATCAGATAGGTCATGGCGTAATTACAATAGGCGACGCCTTCGTCATAGCTGCCATCCGGCATCAACAGATCGACAAACCAGTCATAACTGTCCAGCAACATCTCATACCATTCCTCAACCCGCTCATCGCGGTCCCAAATTGTGAACATGCCCAAAGCAAATCCTCCGGATATGACGGCTCGAAAATTATTATGTCCTAAAATGATGGGCCAGCGGCTCATGTCCGGAACTTCATAAGGGATGTCTGCTTCCGGATCGAATCCCCAATGTTTCACCGTTTCCGGGTAACGAAAGCCATACAAAGCCCGATAGAGCGGGACGCATCCCTTTTCTGCAATTTGACTCAATATTTGTTCGCGTTCAGCCGGGCTGAAAAGATCATAACACCAATCATACCCCAGAGACATCCAGGCCGTGTTTCTACCGGCGCGCAAAAAGCCGAGGGTGTGTTTGTTGTCTTCCAAAAAATAATCCCAGCGCTTCCTTTTGAGCATCTCCAGCATGGCGCGCCGTGCATTTTGACCGCGCTTTTTATCACCGGTCAGGGCATAGATAAAGGCTTCTCGTAGGTAGTTTTGATCTTTTTCAAAATCTGCCTTGAGCAAAGACCCCCAGTATTCCTGAAATAACGGGCGTTGTGTGTTCTCGAGAATTCGGGGAACATCGTCTTTTGAAAACAACAAATTGACCGGAAATTCTTTAGCACCACGTTGTGCTAACGCAGAGAGAGAACATCCGAACACAAACAGTGAAAACGACAGCATCAGTAAAGCTCGAAAATGGTTCTGGTTACGGTTCATTAGATTGCCTCCATAGATTTATTATCAATCATAAAAATTGTTTCAGCCGCAGTAATTTTAAAGCAGTGACCTTTTCGCAGCGATGAGTTTGGCCACATCTACGACTGGCGCTGTCCAGATCAGATCTCTTTTTCGCTGCAAATAGTTGAGCAGTAACAGAAAATCATAACTGCCGACGGTAAGTCTGGAGCCGTCGATTTCGTGAAAAACCAAAATGACCCACAATCCCTGATGTGTCAACTCCTCCACCAACCCGATCATCTCAAATCCGCTCATCCGTTCCATTGGAATTCCGCGAACGCATGCCAGATCAATTATCCGGGGGTTGTTTCCGAATCCGTATTCACCAGCGGATCGTCCGGCGAGAAAATATTTCGCCACCAGCGGAACATAGCTTTTCCGCGTCCGACCTTTGCCAACGAACTGACAGTAGCAGGGATAGGCAAACGTCCATTGTTGTTGATGCGGTACAAGCTGGTTTAATCGCTGCTGAGCCGCCAGGATATCGGCTTCAATTTCGTCAAGCGTTCTATCCTCTAATCCATCGGAATTGCCCAAATAACTTCCAGGACAAATATGCTGAATGCTGTGATTTCCAATTTCATGGCCCACCGCCGCTACAGCTTTCCATGGTGCATATACTGTCTGCCAGTCATCGCCATAGGGTTGTACATAAAACGTCGCCACTATGCCCATCTCATCAAGAAGCGGGACCGCTTTTTCCAATTGATTGGCTGTACCATCATCGAAGCTGAGCGATACGGCTCCGCAATAAGGTCCCCAAAATTCGCGATTCGAATTGACTACATCCTTCTGAACAAACCAGTTTTTGCCGGGAATAAAGTTCATTTTTTCGCCTGTTTATTTAAAAGCTGATGGCGATTTTCATAAATTTTTACAATGGCATCGGTGAGCAAATGCGCCCGTTGCTCGAGACAGCCAAAGATTGTCCATTGTGCTAGCACTGCCCGGTTTTGCCATACATCATCCGCCACCGGCAAATCCCAACCTGATGGATTGATTGCCTTTACATACTCCGCATTGAGTTGGTGACGCTTTTTTGTATGTGGGTAATATACCTCGCTGTGCGAAAGCGGGGTATAAGTCGTATCAAAATATTGGCCCAGCTCCGCTGACAAAGCGGCTCGAAATGTCGAATTATGCAATCCGTCAAACGCAGCCGGATCATATAAAAACACAAATGCGTAGCTGCATTGTCGATTATTTTTTTCATGCCGCGTCAGCGGTTCAACACCCGGCGCCTGTGCCACCGCATCATCTAAGATTTTCCCCATCCGGTCGATCGTATCAGCGTTCTGATAATGCGCGGCTAATTGACCACGCAAAATGGCTGCCTGAAAACTGGTGATGCGATAATTACCGCTGTGAACCCGGTAATTATTGTATTCCCTTCCGCAGCTCCGTTGGCTGACAACTTTCCAGTAAAGCTGTTCATCCTGCATCAGCAGCGCGCCGCCTTCACCAGAATTCATCAACTTGGAACGTTGAAAACTGAATGAGCCGAAAACGCCCATGATTCCCACATTTTTATCGCCCCAAATTGAACCATGGCTGTGAGCACAATCTTCTATCAAGTAAATATTACGGTCGTGCGCGATTTCCAACAAACGATCCATATCTGCCATCCGGTGGTACAAATGCACCGGAATAATCGCCCGGGTGCGCGTTGTGATAGCTTGTTCGACTTTATCCGGATCAATACACAACGTTTTGGGATCGATATCCACCAGCACAGGAACCGCATTAACATCACACACAACGCTGGCGGTCGCCTGCCAGGTGAGACCGGGAACAATGACCTCATCACCAACTCCGATGTCCAGCGATTCCAGAGCTAACTGCAAACCGTGAGTACCATTGCTGATCAGCGCGCAAAAATCGGAATTATTAAACTGCGCCCATTCCCGCTGAAACCTTGCTGCCATGGAATCTTCGCCGGGCCAATCATCCCACTTTCCCGACTTATATGCTTCCACTAAATATTTTCGCTCTAATTCAGCGCAACTAATTAATTCGCTGCTCGACAGCAAATTTTCTGTAATCGGCTCCCCTCCGAGATAAGCCAATTTACTCATAAAAGATCCCTTTCCCATTGATGTCGAAATATAAAACCGTAGCTAAAATTAATTGTAGAGCCATTTTTACATTTTGAAGGTCCACTTTTTCTGGAATATCATTCATGGTGTAGTACCATGGTTCGGTAAAAGGCATTGAACCGATATTCAAAACCGCAGGCAAAATTCCGGCATTAATAAACGAGCCATCGTCATCATTTGGTTTTTCTGCTGCGATTTTCGTTTGAACCAGACCGATATTATTTTGCTTAAAATTGTTGCCTGACACCAGCCTTACCGTATTCACCTTCCCTAGCTTCGATCTTCTCGATGGGGTCTACTTCCGGGCAGTAATCCGAAATCCGAACCACTGGTTTTGCCCATCGTACTGCATTGGTAATGACCTGTTGCACATGCTGATTGTAAAAAATGGGGTAGGTTTCGTGTCCCGGACGAAAATAGAAAATTTTGCCATGCCCACGCTGCCAGCAGCAGCCGCTGCGAAAAACCTCACCCCCTTCAAACCAGGAAATAAAAACCAGTTGATCCGGGGTAGGAATATCAAACCTTTCACCGTACATTTCCGCATTTGGAATTTCAAAATACTCTCCGATCCCCAGGGTAATGGGATGAGACGGTTCAACATTCCAAAGCCGTTCTCTCTCGGCAGCTTCCCGCCATCTGAGTGAGCAATTTGTTCCAATTAGCGTGCGAAACAGTTTGGAATAATGACCCGAATGCAGCACGATTAAGCCCATCCCTTCCAGTACTCGTTTATGACAACGTTTTACTACTTCATCGTCAACTTTATCGTGGGCTATGTGTCCCCACCAGGTCAGCACATCCGTTTCTTTTAATATTTCTTCAGTTAATCCATGTTCAGGCTGATGGATAGTCGCTGTCTGTACCCTCATGTCTTTATTTTTCGATAAAAATTCTTGAATCGCATAATGAATACCATGAGGGTAAATTTTCTTAACAGTATCATTTTCCTGTTCGTGGATAAATTCATTCCAGACAGTTACTCTGATTTGGTCCATCGTTGTCACCTTATTTTTATTCAGCATTTAATTTGATCATCGGATTTTTACGTTGTTATCTTACAACGATCGATAATCTTGCGCATATTTTTTCCTAAAATATTGCGCTTATCTTTTTCCGCAATGTCAGCGTAAGCTACCCAGCCGAATTGGGGAAACGGATCGCGCATCGAGGTATCAGAACCATAAATTATTTTTTCAGAGCCCAATTCATTAACTAAAAATTCGATAGCACCATTGGTCACCGCCGTGTAAGTAATCTCACAAAAAACATTGGAGAATTTTTTTGCCAATTCCAGATGTTTTTTTACCTGACTATAGCTCATCCCGGTATGCGCCAGCAAAAAAGATATTTCCGGAAACTGCTCTGCCAGATCCTCGATTTCGGTCTCAAATTTATCCGAAGGGTGCATCAGCGAAAACAAGCGGTGTTCATTTCCATACTCATACCAGGGCTGATAAAGCGGATCGTTGTACGCTATCCGATTGCGTGGAAAATATGGCTTCATACCCAGCATACGATATTGTTGGTAGCAAAGGATGAGCTCAGCTTTCCAATCCTTTATGTAACGCGGATCGAGCGTGGCATAGCCGATAAATTGATCAGGGAACTGCTGGATCGCCTCGGCTGTGATTCGATTTCCCTGTTCATAATCGCTCCAGATCCCTACCCAGGGACTGGAACAGGTGATGTCCACACCGATCCGACTGTTGCGCTCGATTATACCCCGGACATCCGATTTCGGTTGAACCGCAATCACGTTATCAAAATGGTCGCTCTCAAAATGGTGCGCATGCGAATCTATTACTTCCATATCATCAATGGGTTGAGCCTGATGAGCTTTTTTCAGAATGACATCATTTACCTCATCCTCCGGATAATCGCCTGGAATCCGCTCCAATTTAAGAAGGCGCTGCAGATTTCCAGCGACAATTTTTTGACGGTCTGTTTGCGAGATGTCTGCATAATCAACCATGGCTTTGGCAGCGCCCGGGCTTTTTTCCATCATCTGCGTACCGAACAGCAACTGGTCAGCGCCGATCTTTTCCACCAACAGCTCTATGATGCGATTTGCCTGATAATTGGAAAATTCCACATACAAATTAGAGAACTCCATCGCCAGTGGTATAAAGTAACGGGTTGCCTCCCAACGGACGCTGTGTAAAATGAGATTTAGATTCGGATAAAGGCTGCATATTTTTGCCACATCATCCCAACTGATCTGAATGGTGGCTGCATCGTTTTCTCCGCGATCGATGAGCACCGGAATCTCAGCTTGTTCCAATCCCTTCAAAAGACGCCCCACTGTCCGATCATCCATTGAATAGCGATGCAGCATGGGAAATAATTTCACCGCCCTCACACCATTTTCGAGCATGTCGCTGATCAATCGTGATGTTTGAATAAAATCTCCGCACTGATCTGGTAAAACTACCAAGCATGGGATCAATCGCGGATGCTCACGACAGACTTGCAGCGTTTGTTGATTGCCCACTGATGGTTGCAGCTCCTTTGCCAAATTTGAATAAATCAACGCGCCGTGAATCTGACAACGTTTCATATCTTCGAGCATTTTATCTATCGTCCATGGATGATCGGGGTCGCGGTCCCACCATTTTCCGATTGAGGCGTGGCAATCAAGATATTTGAGCTGATTCATTTTATATTTCCCCATAAAATCTATCGTACATTAAAAACCCGGAAGCTTTTCCGCCCTGAATTTCGTAATCGGGGTTGACTATCTTCGACAAAATCAAATCACAACCTTTTCCGGGTATAAATTCAAGCCGATTGCTTCTGCTGACTCCATTACTGATAAATTACCGGAACTCCTAACATCTGCACTGTATCAACCACGGATTTTAGCCAACCGTTCTCCGGTGAATCCAAATGTTGCGCCGGATATTCTCTCCCCAGATGGCGATATTTATCGGCTGCCAGCTTATGAAACGGTAAAAGCTCGTACTGAATAGCAGGATCATTGCCAGCCCTTGATTGCATCAACTCGCGAATAAAAAGCGCAATGGACTTGATATCCTCCAAATTGTCATTCACCGTCGGGATGACCGGTGTTCGAAAAATGATCGGTTTGCCTGATAAAGCCAATCTTCGCCCGTTTTCTAAAGTGCGTTCGTTGCGTTGCCCGGTTATTGATTGATGCTTTGCGCTATTGAACAATTTAATATCCATCATGATCAAATCGATGAACGGTAACAATTTTTCCAATTGTTCCCACGGATAATTCCCGCAGGTTTCGATGGCGGTGTGCAGCGCTGATTGTTTGCTGCATTTTAAAATTTCCATTGAAAATGCAGCATGAAGCACCGGCTCACCACCAGATAAAGTAATACCACCGCCTGATGTCTCATAAAACATCCGGTCGCGAAGCACTTCATCCATCACCTGTTCCACAGTCATTTTTTTGCCCATCAGCTCAAGCGCTTCAGCGTAACAGGTCTCAACGCAACTTCCACAGATAGTGCAACGTTCACGAATCAAAACATGTTGTTCATCGATGTGTTGATGAGCCTGATTCGGACATCTTGAAAAACAAGCACCACATCCGATGCATTTTTCCGGGTTGAACGCAATCTCTGGTTGCGCTGTCTGACCTTCAGGATTGTGACACCAGAAACAACGCATGACGCACCCTTTAAGGAAAACGGTCGTTCGAATTCCTGGTCCATCATGGAGTGAAAACCGCTGAATATGAAAAACCAATCCGAAATTTTTCAAGCCAATTTCTCTTTATTTTTTTTACATTGCCTATCAGCAGATAGCATACTGATGCGCTCGCTTGATAATATCAACGCCCTGGTTGCTGCTATTTTTCATATTAATAAATAACTCACCCCACCCGACATAACTGATCACAAATTACCGCCGTTGGAAACAATGACATTGCGGTACCAATGAGCCGAGTCCTTTAAAATACGTTTTTTAGTCTGGTAATCCACATATATCAGCCCAAATCTTCTTTTATAGCCATGAGACCACTCAAAATTATCCATAATCGACCATAAAAAATAGCCCAACACCGGGACCCCATATTCAACAGCGCGCCGTAACGCCCTGAGATAGCGCGTCAAAAAATCGATTCGTTGCGGGTCGTGAACTTTTCCGTCCAGATGGATCCAATCCATATTGGCGACGCCATTTTCAGTGATTGCAATTGGCAATTGATAGCGTTCATAAAAAAATTTTGGTCCCCAGTACAGCGCTTCAGGTGTTACCGGCCAATCCATGGTAGTAATCGGATAACCATCCGGTTGAGGAATAATTTGGTAACCGTTTTTATTATCTGCCTGCACAGTCTCCGCATGATAAATATTTGCGCCATAAAAATCGAGCGGCTGGCAAATCGTTTCCATGTCGCCAGCTTTAATTTGGGGTAGATCTTTTTCAAACAGCTTCAATCCATCATGTGGATAATTGCCAAAAATCATTGGGTCAGCATACCAGGTGTTGTTCCAGTAATGTTTTTTCGTTATCGAAAACATATTTTGCCGCGCCGCGCCAATGTCATCGGTTGAATCTGAAACTGGTATTGCTACAATACCGACTGGAGCAGCGCCAATCAGCGGCACTGTTTTGGCATGGGCGCGAATGGTCTGCACTGCTTTTCCGTGCGCTAAAAGCGCGTGATGGGTCGCCTGCAAGATTTCCGGAAAATCCAACTGAATACCGGGCGCATGACAACCATCGTAATGCCCCAGTCCGATAAAACACTGCGGTTCATTTTGGGTCATCCAGTGTGCCACCCGGTCTGAAAGCTTATCCACAATGACTGCCGTGTATTCTGCAAACCAATCGGCGCTGTCGCGATTGAGCCAGCCGCCGCGACAAAAAAGCGCATACGGGAAATCCCAATGAAACAAAGTCACCCAGGGAGCAATACCATTTTCCAACAGCGCATCGACCAGTTGGTCGTAAAACGCCAACCCC
Source organism: bacterium (assembly GCA_011046315.1). Taxonomy (GTDB): domain Bacteria; phylum Zhuqueibacterota; class Zhuqueibacteria; order Thermofontimicrobiales; family Thermofontimicrobiaceae; genus Kaytiofontadaptatus. The sequence goes on along the minus strand of DSAU01000137.1, from coordinate 4,769 downwards.
TTATGATTTACCCCGCCAATTCCCTCGGGCAAAACCCGAGGCCAGGAAATGGACAACCGATATCCCTTTAATCCGATTTCGCCCATCAGCTTCACATCCTCAAGGTAATGATGATAATGATCGCAGGATGTATTCCCGGTTTGACCCTGAAATATTTTCCCCTGCCAGCGACACATCATATCCCACACCGACAGTCCCTTCCCATCTTCAAAGGCAGCGCCTTCGATTTGATAACTGGCAGCGCTGGCGCCCCAGACGAAATTTTTCGGAAAACTCATCTATTACTCCTTGCTGTGAAATATTTTTTCCTCATCAGATTTTCCAATTAGTCTTTGATAAAAAGAAAATTTTATTCGATAACCGCATTCATTCTCTTCCAGCGAAATTTATAGATAAAAAATCCACTGACGAATAAGAACAATGTTACCCACCAAACTCTGCTCCAATTATGCAATACCAGATCCATCATCCATACATAAAGTGCAATAAAAAAGAGGGTTGCAACGATTGCCACAGGCAGATCATTTTTATCGCGAACAAAGCGACTATCATCTTCACCGGCAGCGACCATCATGCGCCGTACCGGCTTCCAAAATCCAAACGGACGTATATTTTTATAAAAATTCAATAAAACAGAGTTCGATGCCGGAGCAAACAGATAGCTGGCAATGATACACGAGACAAAACTGACTCCGGCGATAATCGGGAAATATTGTAATTCGCGCCAGTCGGTAAAAAAATAAACCCACATTGCCACTATCAGCGTCAGTAATCCGCTGGCACAGTGCGCCCAGCCTCCAATCCGCCACCAATAGGGAGCGATCAAACCCGGCGCCAACAGCGCAGAACCCAGCGCAAAATTGATCGGATTCCAGATGTCACGGATTTGCTCGGTACGCAAGCTGATCAGAATTCCCAGCAGCAAAATGATCAAAGTAGAAATATAGCTGGCAATGATCAACTGCCTGGAAGTTGCTGTTTTCCATACGGGTTTCACCAGATCATTGACCACATACGAAGCTGCCACGTTGAGCGTTGAATCAAAAGTTGACATAAAGGCTGCCATCAGTCCGGCGATAACCAGCCCCTTTATCCCGACCGGCAGGACACGATTTAACACCATGGGCAAAATTCGTTCGGCATCGACAGCGCTACCGCTATTGGCAAAAATTGACAGTCCGAAAAGAGTAAACGCCATAACCAGCGCCCAGCGAATGCTGAAAATAAAACCCCACATCAACGCCATTTTGGATGCTTCATTTTCATTCCGCGCGGCACGACAGCGCTGGAATTCAGCGCCGGATGTAGCTACGCCATTGTTAAACAATAAAATAACACCCCGCGTCATCCAGAGGATAAACAGCAAACCGAATAAATCTTGATAGACCTCTGATGAAGTGGGCAATTGCCAAACCGGTTTCAAGCTGTACCATTGATTGCCCACGGTGTTGCGAAAAACTTCGGGATCGATCTGAATAAACGCACAGACAGCAATGTAAATCGCTGCCAGAAACAAAACAATCGTTTGAAACAGATCGCTATAAACCACACTAAAAAAACCTCCGAGCAACACATAGAGTCCTGTAAATGCAAACAATATCGGAATGGCTACCGCTTTCTTTACCGGAAAAAATTCTTCGATAAATTTACCGACACCGGTTCCGGCATACCCCAACATTAATATCATCAAAATTAAACCAGCAATAACAGTAACCAGCCGCGCCGCCTGTCCATCTTTTTTATCTCCATAACGGAAAATGAGCCATTCAATATTGGTTAAAACACCGCTTCGGTAAATCCATTTCCCCTTAAAGGCAAATAGAAATCCGGCAAACGGAAAGCACCAGATCCAGTGCTCCCACAAACCTTTCATGCCCAGAATGTAAAACGTGGAGACGATCCACATGGTGCCGGTAATATCAAAATAGGTACTGCTTCCACTCATTCCCAGTAGCCACCACGGCATAGACCCACCGCCGAGAAAATAAGCGTTGATATTTTTCCCGGCTCTTCGCTCCATGTATATGCCAACGCCGAATACCAGTATCATGTAAAGAACAACTATCGCAGCATCAATCGGGCTTAAATTCAAATTCGGTCTTTCCTTTTTTAACTTTAGCAAACATCAATAAAAATAAGCTAGCTATTTTTCCTATTTCCAAGAATCAGGGATTAGGAAGAAACTTCAAAATCAATTTATTACACTAAAATCTGGCAATTGACGATTGACATGGTTCTGTGATGGCTGTGTCTTTGTGGCATTTTTTTATCACCTGAGCCGTCAAATTTATTTTAAAATTACAACTAAATACAGGCTGGGCTGGTAGTAGCGACTTCAGTCGCATTTTAATAGTAAAAAATGACTAAAGTCATTACTACGAGATAAATTGCCAAACTATAAAATAGTTGAGAACATTAGCCATCTTGTTTCTCCGGTAATGAATAAAATTAAATATGGACTTGTAGCAGCGACTTCAGTCGCCTCTAATCAGCAAAAAAATGATTAAAGTCATTACTACGAGATAAATTACCAAACTATAGAATAGTTGCAAAGATTAGCCATCTTATTTCTCCGGTTTGGTTTAATATTTTTGGCTATTTTCTTTATCGCTTATACACAAAAATTTAGTTTCAATAAACGCACTTTTTTGCCTCATCAGCGTAAGCTTGAATTAATGCCGGATCAGCGTCGAAGAAATGATCAGAGGGACAGAGGATAAAGCCTCCGTCTGCCCCGGCGTCGCTAAAGCATTTTCGAACCTGGGCGCGCGTTTCTTCCGGAGTACAGCCGGTGAAATAATGGAATTGATCAAAACCACCGATAATGCACACTTTATCGCCGATCCGCTGTTTTGCCTGTGCCAGATCAACGTCGCCGCCCATCTCCGGAGGGGTAAAAGTTTCCATGGCGTCCGGTTGCATGGCGGCGATATTTTCCAAAATCGGCATCATTCCACCGCAAGTGTGATATACAATCCTCTGTCCGGCGTCGTGGGCTGCTTTTATGAGAACACTGTCAAACGGAGCGACAAATTCCTCGAAAATTTTTGGAGAGATCACCGTGGTCGAAGCATCACCGCCGCCCAGCTCGAGAATGTCATATTTTGCTCCGCTCATTGAACGGATGAAGTGAAGTTTCCTTTGCTGAAGAATCGTCAAAAAATCACGCACCCATATCGGATCATCATAAACTGCCATAATCATCTTCTCTGTTCCGTACAAACAGCACGCGTCCTGCCAGCAACCCGGTTGTCCGAAAACATCGAAACATGGGATATGGCCCCGAACCAATCCTCGTTCTCCGAAATCTTCTGCCACTTTATTCACTGTCTCCACATCGCATAATGGATAGGTAACGTGTTTCGCGATCAAATCGATTTCGCTTTTTTGTTTGATCAAATATTCGCTAACCCAGGAGGTCTGGGGATTGGATTGCAAAACCATGGACAATTTCCCTTCGGGCGTAATGAAATTGAAGCGTTCGCTATGATATTGGGGATCGGCAACGAGTTCACTTTCAATACGCCAATTATCAGAAAAAATGCGCCTCGCCTCCAAAAAACCGACCGGTTGATTGGGATCGTCGTAATATTCACGCCGGGATGGATCCGGCTTGTAAAATAAATTCCAGCTAATCGCGTCCAGTCCAAAGTGATCAAAAAATTCCTGCCGGGAAATACCACCCATGTATCTGTCTAAAAAATATTTTTGAACATGATGTGAGGTTGCCGGAAGCCGATCTGGCTTCTGGCGATTGATCGCGGCAAGCATTCTTTTTTTTGATGTCATGCTCTCTTTCCTCAAATTTGACGCTGCTTCATAGTGTTTCACGTTTTTTCATTTTTGCGGATTCTTATCACAACTTTCAACTTTTTCAACTAACACTGATCGCGACTTTAACGTTGATCCCCGGAGCGACTAAATCTGCAAAATATTTTTAAGCAAACCAACAGCAGATGCTGCATCTGGTGCATAACCATCGGCGCCAATTTCATCGGCATAGCCCTGAGTTAACGGTGCGCCGCCAATGATCACCCTGAAAGAATCGCGAACCCCCTGTTTCGTCATTTCATCGATTGTTGATTTCATATTCACCATGGTAGTGGTTAACAGCGCAGACATACCGACCGCACTGGCTTGTTTTTCGTTTGCCGCCTGGATGAATTTTTCAGCCGAGACATCCACCCCCAGATCGATTACCTCGAAGCCTGCGCCTTCCAGCATCATCCCCACTAAATTTTTTCCAATATCATGCAAATCCCCTTTTACCGTTCCCAGCACGATGGTGCCGATCGGTTTTACGTCAGATTCCGCCAGTTTCGGTCTTAAAATTTTCATGCCGGCTTTCATGGCGCGAGCTGCGATCAATACCTCCGGCACATAAAATTCATTGGCTTTAAACCGCCTGCCCACTTCATCCATTCCCTTGACCAGACCTTCATTCAGAACCTGAGCAGCAGTAACGCCTGAATCCAGCAATTCACTGGTTAACTGTTCCGTCTCCGGCGCTTTTCCGTTGATAACACTCTGTACCAAATTTTGAAGCTTTTCCATCGTACCCTCCGTGAATTAAATCAACTTAATAAAAAAAACGGTTTGTTGTAGCTATAATTTTTGATTTAAAATGAATCTTCTGCAGAAAATTTGTAATCGATCACAGGGTGAGTGAATATAAACCGCTGAAGCGGTTAAAAGAGCTGTTTTGAGATGATTATTTCACCACAATGAATTGTGGTGTTGTTTCAATGCCTCTTTGAACTAACACCATG
>DSAU01000140.1 GCA_011046315.1 bacterium | reverse complement strand
GAAAAAAAATGACTAAAGTCATTACCACGATCTAAATTGGCAAACTATGAATATTTTGGATAACGTCTAAAAGTATCTGATTTTAAAAAATTATCAACTTTTGGTGCCTTCGCTTTTATTACAATTTTTAATTGCCCCAAAAAATAAAAGGATTGACAGGTTGTGGTTATTGTGATAATATAATCGAATATCTGATAATGTCAAGTATTTATTATTTAGATGGAAACCAGTTCATGATAGTTAGCTGAAAAATGTTTTACAGGAAGCTTAAATTTATTTAGCGCCTGTCCGAAAATAGCTACTTACATTGTCATTGCGATCCAGCTTCAAGGGGATAGCATAAGTCTCTATAATTAAAAAAATTGCTTCTCCCGCTTATGCGCATAGGCGTTAAGCCAAAACGAGAATTGTTGAGTTGTCCCGAAGCATTTTGTTAAACGCCAATTTTTACAAATTAAGCAAGCAATTGCATCGATTTTATCAAATAAAGCGTTGACATCAGTTTCAATCCCCACCAGTAACTGAAATTTTACAATTTAATGTAAGTCATCAGTTCTTGGTGGAGAATGTAGCGCAGTCATCTTGACTGCAAGCAAGATCCTTGCCCTACCCATCGGTAAGTGAGGTATAACAATTTAATTTATTTTTTCCTTGCTTTATTGGATTCGAGATATTATCTTTTCGATCAAATAATTCACTCTTTTTTGTGTTTCATTATCAAACAAATTTGCAGAGGATTCGCCGGTAATGGACAAACAGAAAATTCAATCAGTGAAAACCGAAGCCGAAAATCATTTAATCAAAGAATTATTACCCTTTTGGATCGACCGCTGCAAAGACGAAAAGCATGGCGGTTTTGTGACCCATTTTGATAAAAATGGCAACGATAGCGGTGAGGACCAGAAATCGCTGATTGCCCAGACCCGCACTATCTATTCGATGGCCTCAGCTCATCGGGCTGGTTATGGCGCTGGGAAATGCGCTGAATTGGCAAAGCATGGGGTGGACTTTTTAATTGAAAAAATGTGGGATCAAAAGTACGGCGGGTTTTATTGGACAGTGGATCGCTCCGGAAATGTTCAAATTGACAAAAAAATCATTTACGGATTGAGCTTTGCCATCTATGCGTTGAGTGAATATTCGATGGCGACCAGAGACCGGCGTTGCTTTGAATATGCGGAGGGAACATTTGATCTTATTCAAAAATATGCTGCTGACACGCGATACGGCGGTTATTTTGAAATGTTCGAACGCGACTGGACGCTGTGTGGACCGGGCAGCGCGGGCGGAGATCGCAAGACGCTGGATGTGCACATGCACTTGATGGAGGCGTTCACAAACCTTTACCAGTGCAGCCATAAGCAGGTTCACCAGCGGAAATTGAACGAGATCATCCAGGTCCTGATCCATAGAATTTTACACCCTGAATTTAAAACCGGAATTCCGCAATTCTGGCAGGATTGGCAGGTTGCTCCGCAGATAAAATTTGATATTATCTGGGGATGGGATCGATTCGCTGAAGCTGGAAGCAAGGTACAGGCGGAAGATAATACTTCGTACGGCCATAACATAGAGTTCTGTTGGTTGTTGCTGCAAGCGCTGGATGTGCTGGATACAGATTGGAAGTCTTATTCGGAAATAATTTTAAAACAACTCGACCATACTCTTGAAAACGGCATCGATTACGAGTTCGGCGGTGTTTATGTGGAAGGTTCGCATCGCGGCGGCGTTTATGATATGGATAAGGAATTCTGGCAACAGGCAGAAGTAATGATCGGTATGCTCGAAGCTTTTCTTCGATTCGGAAAAGATAAATATTTGCACGCCTATGAAAATGTGCACCGATTTGTGTTTGATAAAATGATTAATCATGCAGTGGGGGAATGGCTACCTCTGCTAACGCGGGAGGGAAAACCGATCTGGCCCCATCTGAGCCACTCGTGGAAGGTGAATTACCACACCATTCGCTGTATGGTCCAGTGCATCTCGCGTTTGGGAAAGCTGTTGTCCTGAGCAAATTTTCATATTATCAGTACCGGGAATGAATATAATATCGAATAATTTTAGTATTTCAGCCATAGCGGGAGAATTCGACTGATGCCATCGCTTGATAGAATGATAATTTGATAAATGCTAACATTTTAAAATAAAATGATCCAGTTAACCGTGAATTATCATGGTTATCTTGTTAAATATTTGAATGGTATCAAATTGACCTGAATAAAAAAAATGGAGATATCTGATGGTAAAACAGAGAAAATGTGCGATTGTAACAGGCGCCGGTCAGGGGATCGGCAGGGGGATTGTGATTGAATTGGTCAAAAATGGATTTGACGTTGCCGGCGTGGATATCATCTACCAACCGGACAATAAGGAAAAAGGCTTGTTTGAAGTAAAACAACAGGCAGAGAAGCTGGGAGGATCATTTTTAGCGATAGGCGCGGATATTTCCGATCTGAATAGCCACAAAAAAATAGTCGAGCAGATAGTGGCAAAATTTGGGCGGATTAATCTGTTGGTGAACAATGCTGGCGTCGCACCCAGGCAAAGGCTCGATATTTTAGAGACAACGGCTGAAAGCTACGACCGGGTGATGTCCATAAATGCACGTGGACCATTTTTTCTGACCCAACAAGTGGCAAATTTTATGATTCAGCAAAAGCAAAAAGATCAGAATTTGATGCCGTACATCATTTTTATCTCATCTATTTCAGCCTACGTATCTTCTCCCAGCCGGGCCGAGTATTGCCTTTCTAAAGCAGCCGTCAGCGCAGCGGCAACCATTTATGCGGACAGACTGGCTGAGTTTGGGATCAATGTTTACCAGATACGACCGGGTATCATTTTAACCGACATGACGGCGGTGGTCAAACAAAAATATGATAAATTGATTGCTGAAGGTCTGGTCCCTCAAAAAAGATGGGGTTATCCGGAGGATGTGGGCAAGGCTGTTTCCGCACTTGTCAGCGGCGGATTTGATTATTCGACCGGCGCGGTAATCGAAGTCAGCGGTGGAATGAATATTCACCATTTATAAAAACGAAATGTCAATGACCTGGAACAGGAGGATGCGAATGACAAAGTCGGAAAAAATATATCAATTATTGAAACAAAAGCGTTTGATCGGTTTGTTGTCTCCAAATAGCGTTGAGCAGTGCCTGCAGGCTTACGAAACCTTGAGTCCGTTGGGCGTGGTATTGGAGATCGCCTTTCGAACCAATGCTGCGGCTGACGGAATCAGGGCAGTGCTGAAGAAATACCCGGATGCACTGCTGCTTGCCGGCACTGTCATGATGAGACAGCAAGCAGAGATGGCTATCGAAGCCGGCGTCGCCGGAATCGTATCCGCCGACTATATCCCCGAAGTTGTGGATATTTGTATGAAGGATAATGTGATGTGCATTCCTGGCGGGATCGCTGATTGTGGTAAGCAACTGGTGCAAAAGGCAAAGGCGCTCAATTGCGATTTAAACAGCTTGAAAGAAAAATATCCACATCAATGGTGTTACAAATTATTTCCCGCAGTTACCGAAACCGGTTCCAATATCGGATTAGCTCGTGGCTGGAAGGGACCTTTTAAAGGATTGACTCTGGTTTACACCGGCGGTATTTCATTGAATAATTTAGCGGAAGTTGTTGCTTTCGACCCTGACGGAATATTCTGCGGTTCAGCAGTTACCAGGGCTATTGATAATCCGGATAAGATGGTTGCAGAAGCAGAAAAATGGTTGCAGATTATTCATGGGAGTTAAGGTCGTGGTGAACGGTTGTAGTCAGCCGCGTTGCGGAGCGCAGCGGAGCAACATCGGCTGCACGCCCGTGTTGTGCCGCCCTTCGGTTGTAAGACTCACCTCCACTGCCTAAATCAATAATGCCAACAATGCAAAAACTACCGAGTGAAAAAATATCCAAAAGTTGCTAAGTATGGGAGGAATGCAATAATTTGGTTTTTGCTCAGAGACAATGAGTGCTACCACGTAGCTTACGATTGTAACAATGAAAGAAAATATTATTATGGGTTTGAATGCAGATGCCAAAAGTGCAGTCAACCATGGAACTCCGATGGCGCTGAGGACTATGGCTGGGATGATAATCGAGTAACTGGGGAGAGCGTTTTTTACCATTAGGTTGAGACTGAAATCTACACCTTCGGATGCTTGAATTTGGTCTATTACTGAAAGGATAAGATAGAGTGGGGCGATGGAAATGACACCGAAGAAATCCAGCGAGAGAGTTCAGCGATACTTGGGGAAAGGAATAGTTTTATAAGAGATGCCAATCCCCAAAAGATGTAGCCCGACGATAGTGAGAAGCCTGTTCCACCACACAGCGCAATTGCATGTGAGCGGAGGGCAAGCTTTTCTTCTCCGGCAACGACGCCGAATGTAAACGCTGCGGCAACGCACCCGAAAAAAGCGATTAGTAAGGCGATAGTTGCCCTGTCTCGAAGAATCGGCGCATTGGCGTTATTCAGTAGAGTAGGGATTTGTACCACAAGGACCACTGCCGCGAACGCGAAACCGGCCAGAACTGCGGCGATGTTTGAGTAGGTCTGTGAGGCGGAGCGCACGTCGTAGTGAGATTTACGAGTAGACTCTGTTTTCGATTCGGCCATGTGGCTGACTCCTTACCGCTGAAACGATGCATAACTTGCTGACTTGCGATAGCGGCACAAATATTAGTTTATAAGTTTGGTATTTAAATAAATTTTTTTCTAACATTAGAAAAAGTTTTCTAATATTAGAAATTATTTTACAATATTAGAAAAGAATATTTTTCCAATATTAGAAAATACTGTGTTGGAATTCTTGATTTATTATTTTAGGGCTTCACAAAACTAGTTTTTGATATCTGTTAAAAAATTTGGGACGAACGATTTCACGAACCGAATTTTATCTTGTTGTCCTGATTTATGTGCTGTCAACGCCATTAATAATACGGCAATGTGTGCAATAGTCACATGATTACGATTGGCATGATAACCTCGTACTGTTGGGTTTTGCATGGCGATAGACAGCAATCGATAGAAAATGCGTTCCGCAGAGGTTGGATTATTATAAAGCTCTTTGAATTTTTTAGTGCCATAGTCAATTTCGGCTCGGATGCTGGGTTCAAGTGGAATCAGAGCATTACATCCTTTTCCATTAAGAAATTTTGGGTGAAACAGTGGACACATAATATACTGGTGTCGAACTTTTTTGTTATAAAAGATGGGACAGGTGTATTGGCAATAGAGAATCCACGTGTTCTTTGGTCGCATCTTTCCTTTGCGATACCCAGCGCGGCTAATCCGCAAAATTAAACACCGAAAAAACACCGAATGTCCCTGAAAAACTCTTTTGAAAAAAAATATTTCGGTAGATTTCGGTGTTTTCAGTGTTTATATAAAAATGTTTTTGCAAAAAAGTGCAAGATTAATTTGGTAATAGAATAATGCGCTAAATGAGTCAATTCAAAACAGCAACCATCACAAATAATTATTTTTTGAAGCAACCGCTGCATCTCGATGCTTTGCTATCCATGTAAAATTATCACATTGTAGCGGCTCGGCTTTCGGCTTCTTTTATTACCTTCTTCAACCGAAATGTCCACTCACTCCTCATTTCTCTCATTCTTTTTTCCAGAACCTGGATAAAGCGGCGGCTGGTACTGGCATTCACTGCAATGATTATTCTTTCAGCATGTTGCGTAACTTCCTTGGGACGGCAAGTTTTAAGGTGTTCCAGCAAATAGGGAAATATTGCTTCGCGATAATCGTCGCGCGCAGCCGCGACGTCAGCCAGAATCTTGACGCCATTGTTCCGGGTGATAACTGAGCCCCCTTTTAAGGCATGCTTGATCTGTTCAACATGCGGAAAAATCTCATCGGCTTTTATCGCCGCTATTGAGGACAAGGCAGCCATAGTTCCCCAAACTATGCTGCGGTTTTTGTTGTTTATCAAGAGCTTCAGAAACTCATTTACATGGTCTGCTATCAGCTCCGGCGCAAGATAACCGATCTCATAGAGAACTTTCAAGCAATCGCTCTGAATATCCCGGTTCTCATTCCACAAGTTTTTAGCTATTTCCTGGATGCCTTGCTCATTCCTGCTCTGCGCCAGATCCCTGGCAAGTTCCTGATTGGGGACTTCATCGCGCCGTCCCTGGAAAGAGGCTATTCGATTCAAAACAGACATAATTAAAATCTCCCTGGTCAGTTACGGATACTGCTGGCTAACATTTAGAATTTTATCCGTAGTTGAAGCCCAAAAAAGAAGCACGATCTATCAGGTTACCTCGTACTTTGTTTAATGCTCTAATAAGAACATAGCTTCGCGAATTAATTAATGAAAAGCAACCACAGATTTCACAGCTAAAAATCTGTGTCAGCTGTGAAATCTGCGGTTTTATTTTTTTATAATGCTATAGCTTTGAAATTCCTATACAGTTAATTAACAACGCTCAATGACAGAAGATTCACCCTACTGGCTGATAATATCTTGTTGGACGAAGCTGCTTTTTCTAATCTATAAAGGCTTAATTTGTTTTTCCCACCAAAGAAGATTATCCCCAAAAATCAGCTGCAATAATTCTGTTCGCTGCAGATGACTTTCGTATCAGTTCAAATTATTTTGGTTCAGAAATCGGAAAGATTTTTTCATCAGAATCAGCCATCGCCGTCTCTGAACAGTGATAAGATTAAAGGAATGAATTGAGGAAAAATATAAAAAAAGATATTAAAAAAGTCAAGCTAAAACGTCAGCCATCGCAAATAATTTATCGTTTTTAAAAAAATTGTTTTGTGGAAGCAACGGTTTCATCGCTATGCTTTTATCTACACAAATTGCCTGCCCGTTGTTCATGTTTTATCGCCTGGGAACCCATCTGGTTTTAATGTAACTTCATTAATAATTTCTGGAATATTAACCATGAGCCAATTAAACTACTCATTAAATTGGAAGCAGCCAACACCTCAAAAACAGAAAAACGACCGTATTTGCTAATTCTGATCCAGAACGACAATTAGCAATTGACAGACGTCCTCGGGGGGACTCCATTTTTCTGGACTGTGTATTCGCAAACCATTCCGGTGTAAAAAAAAGCATTTTGTCTTGCTGTTTGCTAGACATTGGTTAGCATTCTCCTTTTTCAAATGTTTGAGAATCAATGGGTTACAGAGTAATTTTTACTGTATTGTCTTGAATACTCATCATATCACTGTAGTTGTCTAATTTTCACCAATATGATTATTAAAACTTGACCGAAAAACGCTACACTGCATTTTAGCTTTTTTATTTCAAACTTTCAATGATTGTTTTACAAAATGCAGGCAAATCATCCGGCGTTCTTGACGTAATGATATTGTCATCTTTTATCACTTCCATATCTTCCCAGAATGCGCCTGCATTCACCAAATCATCTTTTATTGCAAAAAAGCTGGTCAGTTTCCTGTCTCTGATAATGTCAGCGGACGCTGATTTATTTATTTTTTAGCCATATCCAGTTTCGCTTCAACAGATATTTCGATACTCTTTAACGTTTGTGAAGCCTGACAATCATCTTTCGCATCTTCAGCAAATTTTACAAATTTATTTTCGCTGATACCCTGAACTCCACCATTCGTTGTTAACTGAACGCTTTTGATTCGAAAGCCGCCACCTGTTTTGTGTACACTCAGCAAAAGTGCAGGCCAGTAGGGGCAAGTCCTTGTTGGCGGACTTGCCCGGTAATTTTTCAAGTGAGGCGCTCAACTAAAACAGAACCTGAAAAATAAATGAAGCCCCGTGCCTGTTGTCTCCCTCGTCGGGCATGTAGGCGTCAACATTCAGCACCAAACCCACATAATCGGTAAAATCGATATTGATTCCCAGCGTCACTTTCCTTTCCATCGTGTCCTGCTCTTTGTAGGACCACGATTGCCAGCGGCAAAAGAGCATGGTGTTGCGCATGATTTGATAGCCGCCGGTGAGGTAGTAGCCGCTGATAATCTCGTTGATCTCAGGCAGATCAACCGTTTCCAGCTCGCCCCGAAGATATTCGGCGGCGAAATAGAATCCATTGGATTCAATCTCCACATCCGTGCCGACAATGGTGCGATTTCCTCGCAGCCAAGGGCCACGGCTCCCGCTTCTGGTGCCTTCGGAATTGCCATGCGAGCCACTCACCGCTAACTGCACGTAGCCGGGCAACAGATCGTGGATGGTGTACTGGAGTCTGCCGATGCCGTAGAATTTGTTATTATTGTTGCTATTCAGCCGATTCCCATTGAACAGTCCGGCGTAATAATAGAGATTGCCGATGTCGCCGGTTGCCGAAACGCCGATTTCCCGAGATCCCACGAGCAAGCCGGTCATTGTCGCGCGGTCGACAAAGTTGTGTTCAGCGGGATTTGGAATGTAATCCAAAGTCTGCCGGGGTTTCATGGCGCCGACAGCTAAACTGAAACCATCATTTGCCTTATAACCTGCATAAGCATCCAGCAACCCCGGCTGAGGTGCTGCGTCGATGTAAATTCGGTAAAAGAATCCGCCGTCAAGATTGCCGCGCAGGCTGACTCGGGCATTGGCGGCACTAAAAGTTCTGCCCCCCTGAAAATCATCATCCTCAAAAGAAAATCTTCCCTCACTTTGCAACAGAATATTGAGCTTGAAAAAATCCTGGTGCAGATAGGATTTCAACTGCTCGTCCAGGGAAGATTTTTCTTGAGCGATGACAGTCAATGAAAACAAACAAATCGCTAAAATTGTTATTAATAAAATTTTTTTCATAAAACCTCCTGACTTGATTTGATTTGAATTGTGGGTTGTTCTAAAGGGACATCGTTTTGATTAAAATCAGAAAAGTGACTGGGAACTCTATTTAAAAGTTCCCGATCACTTCATTTTCCGGCTCGCCAAAGTACAAGGAATCACTTTAGCACCGCCGCTGTCCTGTGTCGTGCGGCAACTTCTAGCTCTTAAACTTTGACATTGCGTCACTTACTGCTGACTTTAGCGAACCCCAGGCAGATTCTATTCCATTTTTGACTGATTCCCAGGCATCTTCACCGGCGTCAGCGAGTTCGGCAAGCTTGGCCGTACCCTTCTCAATCTTGCTTTCCAGTGCCTCGATCTGCTCGTTCAGTTTCTGTTGTGCCTCGGCACTTGCTCCGGATGCTTTGGCCTTTAGCTTTTCAACCTCAGCTTTCCATTCGTCCAATTCAGCTTGTTTCTTCTGTTGATACAATTCTTTCTTACGATTTTCTCCTTCTATCGTGTTAATTTTGCGCCGCGCTTTACCAAAAGAGCGGCAGTTAAACCTACGATAAAGCCTGCGACTGCAGTTAAAAACAGCAGGATAACACCCGGTAACTCACCGGTCATCCAAAGAAAACGAACCTGCCAGGGCGCTTGATTCTGCAGAACGAACACGGCCAGCGCAATGGTCAACGCCAGAATCAATACCAGCTTAACGGTTCGCATTAGTCATCACCTCCTTTAAATTTTTAAGTCCGTCATTAAACATATTTTTTTACAGCGATAATTCCAATTAATTAGTTGATTCTGCAGCGAGTTGTTAAAGACAGCCACCTGTTCGGGCTGTTTTTGCAATAAACTTCTCCAATGACAAGTCGGCATATTCTATATCAGCAACCAGCTTGTTAAGGTTGTTCATTTATCCTCTGTGATATTTCCCATAGTGGAAGCCAATCCTAATATTAGCAATAACCAATCAGAGTTGAATGTAAAAGGTACTATATCCAGATTATTCGTTAATACAGGTTTTATTTTTTTTCAGTGACTTCATCGAGCTCTTTCAGCACATTGCGCTGCTTCTTTTTGCTCAATCCCAATGAGTTTAATAATGTTGTATTGCTCCATAATTGTGAGCAGGTAACAATGCCCTGTTCCATTAATTGTTGTTTCTCTTTTTTTGCAAGATGGCTTAATATGGTAATCGGAAAAATATTGACCCTTTCTATGATATCCTTCAAGCCATTGCCCTTTGGATAATCCCATCCCAACAGGTTCAGTCCGCTACATTTACTATAGTCAATAGAATCGGAAGAGAAACGTGCGTTGGTAACAACCCATGCTGAAAATGTAACGTCTTTGTATTCAGGCATCTGTTTTCTTTTTTCAATAATATCGTCAACCCGTGAACGAACGTACAGAGGCACCTGAATGCTGAGGCGGTTGCCCTGGTCATGGGCAAACTTACACTCCATTAAATATTGTTTACCATCTTTTGTGGCGATAACATCCATCTCGTGGGTAATGCAGCGCCCATCAACAACCTGGGCAACCTCTGTTGCATAGCCCTGTTTTTTAAAAAGCTCCCCGATAAAGTGCTCGAAAGGGTACCCGGTAGGACCGAAGTTAAAAAGGGCTTTTTTCAGTTTATAACGCAAGGCGCGGGAACCACTTTTACGCTGAAGAAGCTTATAGGCACGCTCATAAATTTTTTGGGTGGTAACGCCTTCGTAAACCCACTCTTCGATATCAGCAGCAATTTCGTTTATGAGATTTTCCGCTGCTCCTGCATTTTGCACTGAGGCTTTTAGCTTGGCAACGTCAAAAGGCTCTGTTTCGCCGGAAGCTTTTTTGATCTCAACACTACTGTTTTTCATTAATGCTTTAATTGTCCTGTTATCATTATTTATTGATTTGACTTCAAAATATTAAACCGTTTTTTCATATCATTCAAATCCCGGGTTTCATGAAAGGTTCTTTCAGCCGCATTCATGATCATCTTTGCATGTTGCACAAGCTCCTTTTTCTGCGCCTTATTTATCGCAAATCTATTAATGGTAATCATTGCTTCCAAAAGTCTTATCAGAACCGAGGGATTAGCTTCGCATATTGCCTGATTTGGTTAAAGGCAGCGTTTAACATACCATAAAATGTATGACTGTCTGCGATTACTCTTAATTTACCTCTCCGGTCATAGCGATAGGGCGATGGAAACTGTACCCTCGCAAGGTAACACATGACCGTAGTTAAATTATCGATGCAGGCGATGGCTGTATAGGGATCGTTTACGCCTGGCGACAATGCTCTTGAAGCAACCTCAACCATTTGATGAATTGAGAATTCAGCATCCTGCAAGGGTGTGCGTACTTTTCCAATAATAAAATCGTCATTGATATTTTCGTGTATATCCTTGCTGCATTTTCCTTCGCCAAGAACCTCACAAATGACCATGTCTTTTACTAAAAAATCTCCGGGTCGGTGATGTAGTAGAATGAGGCAGTCATTCTCTTCAGCAATACTCAATAATCCGTCACCGTCAACAGATTGCAGATAACCGCCTTTTGCAGATTTAATTTCTTGCCTGAAGGCAAATTTCTTTTTTATTGCTTCTACATCAGGTGCTGGTTTCTCTTCTTCATGGCCAATTTCTTCCGGAAACAGCTTTCTGATACTCTTTGACATGGCATCAGAAATATCTGAAATGACTTTGTCGGATTGAATGCTTATCGACACATGGTGAATAAAAATGATAAGCAAAATAATCCCTGCAATAGCAACCACCATAGCATCAAATACGGAAATGACGGGTATAAAATGAAAGTTGCCATTTTGCTTAAGCGAGCTTAAAACTATCAGGCAATAAACAAAAGAAGCGACACAAGTACCTAAAACAACCTGATTGAGTTTATCGTACATGAAGTTTCTCACCAGACGCGATCCCAGTTGAGATGAAGCCAGGGTGAGTACGACCAACGTAATGGAAAAAACAGTACCAGCAATACCAATCATAGCGCCTGCTATTATTGTAAGTATGTTGCGTGCCGATTCTACGCTGGCTGGTAAAAGATATTTAAAAAGCCCGCCGGGAGCATATTCAATCTGGTTATCCAAATAGATAAAACCAAACGCCGAACCAATTACCAGCGAAAGCATCAGAATTGGAATGAACCAGAAGCTTGATATTAACTGTTCCCAGATGAATAATAGTTTTTTCATTTTAATTCCCGCTGTACATGGCAATCGCCGCACCTTTCGTTTTTCCATCCTTTATGATTTTCAGGAGCAGGTGCAACTTCGCTGTCGATTGCATGGCAGGATAAGCAATCGTCATAGCCATTATCGGCATGTGGATTGGGCACAATTCTTTCTGTCAACTTTTCATCAATATCTGTTGAAGCCTGGTTGTTTTTTGAAACGGCAGGCAGATGACATTTGGTACAACTTTGATTGCTCCAGCCAAGATGCCTTATCGGATAAGGCCAATCGCCTTCCATCCCGTGACAGGTATCACATTGCTCATATCCTTCGATGGGATGGGGAATAGATACAGATTGCTTCTTCCTGGCAGATAATATTTCTGGTGATTGTATCAGGGCAAAAATTACATTCACCATGAAAATTAAAACCCCGACGACAATTGCCAATTGTTTTGAATATACTTCTCTCATAACAAATCCTTTATAATCGTTTAAACAAAATTAAAACTTTCAGATTCTACCATTGTTAAAGATACGCCAATTTCATTCAGTGCGTTCTTTACTGCTAACTGCATGGGCTGTGGGCCGCAGACAAAATATTCATAATAATGAGTATATGCCCGCGATTTTCATTCGTATTTCTCTTTTCTTTCTAATAGTCGCCCCTGAGTTGCGTTTGGCCACTCCTCCGGCATTTGTGCCACTTTTTCCCTTCCTGTAGGCTGATAGACAGGTTTACCAAGAGGACGATAGGGCAGTACACCATTGAAATGTGCCTGGAGACGTTCACGGGCAATATCAACATACGTGCTCTCTTGTTCGCTACCCATCACGCGACGATTGTGCATTATGCCAGCAATTAGTGAGGTTCCTACTCCCACGTAAGGATCAAACACCCAATCCCCCTCATTTGTCAATGCCAAGACACACCTTTCAATCAATGCAATAGGATATTGGCAAGGATGGATCGTCTTTTCGGGATGATTAGACTTCACGTTTGGAATATCCCAAAAAGCAGCTTCCCATTCCTGGGCTAGAAATTCCCAAACGTCTGAGGGATTCTTACCCAAAGGATTGCCCGATAATTCACCCCTTTTTGAGCCCTTGTAATGCCGTTTGCCTGGGTATTTGGAAGGCACACGCACAGCGTCAAGGTTGAAGACATAATCATCACTTTTGGTAAACCACAGCATTGTTTCATAACGCCCTGAGAAACGCTTGGAAGCATGCAACCCATATCCAAAATGCCAAATAATTCGGTTTCTCAAACGCAAGCCCAGCTTTTTAAAAGTATCGTAGTAGAGAATATCCAAAGGATACACTTGCCCATTTTCTACAAAGTTACCTACTTGCCAGCAAATACTGCCATCTTCTCTAAGCACACGGTAGGGTTCAACAATAACTTGCGCTTGTGTATCCAGATATTCCCCTATAGAAACACGATCTTCGTACTCTTTACCTAGATTGTAAGGAGGCGAGGTAATGATCAGACTCACTGAGTTATCAGGAACAGTAGCAACAAAATCACTTACGTCTCCCTGATAGAGTACAATATCAGCTTGTGGGTTGAAGTGGTCTTCAATTTTCTTAGGTGTGTCGAAAAGAGGTAAATTCATCAATCCTAACCGCCTGTCTATATCTGTGATTATCAAATGTATCTTTGGGCCTGGACCTATTCTACCGCAACAGGCCGTAATTGGCGAGTATTTCAGTGGTCAGGGAAGCGTGCTAACGTCCCTGCGTTTCACCTGCCCGCCTTAGCTGAACTCAATCAACTAACCGCATGGTTTGATCAACAGCCGTCTCCCAATCAAAACCACAGCCAGCGGGTCAGGTGCAAACGCTGGTTATGACTTTATCCCCCCGCACTTCACGCTGCCCCCGCCACTGATTTAGCCTGTCGATCAATGCTCCGCAACCGAATATCTCCCATGGGGTCGGGGGTAGGTAAGGGCGGGGCTGTATCGTTAGTGCACCTTATATAGTCATAACGGTTTGGCTCACTTGCGGCGGGATGGTCTTGCACCAAACTTGATAAAGCAAACAAACCGTGATGAAACCTATAAATTCCAAAAACCGCACAGCCCCCGCCGTCAAGTTCCAGGTAGAAGCGGCGATTACTCGCCGCTCCCCCCACAGATCCGTACTTGTGGGATTATCACATACGGTTCTTCGGTATATAATTGCACTAAGCTTTACTTATCAGCAACTATATAATTCCACACGTATGCAACATATGGAACGTATAACTTTGCCGCCCACTTACAAATATCAGAATTCATGGACAATTCGCGGTTTAGCCAATGGATAATGTACCAGAAACTTATTAAATTTCTCATAAGAAATGAAGCCATCACGTGATCGCCGTCCAAGCCAGCGTTTCCACGCTTTACGAACCGCTTCATAATACAGTTGGAGTGACCTGTAATTACTACGCACACCATAGTATTGGTAGTGTCCAGTTAGTTTCAGGTTGAGCATAGCGTGTTGTTCCTTAACAGTAATATGCCGGTTGTGCTTGCACCATTCCCATATGGATGTAATTTTCTGGCGTAGCTTCTTTGCAGATGTTTTCCGCTTTATAATCCAGTAACCCTTCCGCGACTTTCCCCAATAGTGCGTGAATCCAAGAAAATCAAATGTCCCCGCACCTTTAGTTGCTGTGATCTTGTATGACGGTTTTCGGAAGTCAACCAGCCTGGTCTTTTTCGGGTGAATCGTTAAGCCAAAGCGGTTGAATCGCTTGGGCAGTACTTCCATCACCCGGTGCGCGTCTTCTTCTAATTCAAAGCCAATGATAAAATCATCGGCAAAGCGACTGATAAAGACACGCCCTTTTAATCTCGGCAGAATCATTTCCACAAACCATTCGTCAAGCACATAATGCAGAAAAATATTGGCTAACAGTGGCGATATTACACCACCTTGCGGTGTGCCCTTTTTCGGATAGGAGAGCTTTCTGTTCTCCATCACTCCTGCTTTCAGCCATTTACCGATCAAGCGAAGAATTCCACCATCTTTGATACGGCGTTGAATAAATTCACGCAATATCTTATGGTCGATATTATTAAAGAACCCTTCAATATCTGCATCAATGATCCAGTTTATCTGATTTGCATACAACTGTTCACGCACTTCTTTAATAGCAAGGTGTTGACTGTGCCCGGTAATGAATCCATGTGAAAATGGATAGAAGTCATTCCCATAAATCGGTTCGAGCAGGATTGTAACTGCTTTCTGCACGATCTTGTCTTCTATCTCCGGGATTCCTAACGGACGTTCCTTACCATCATCCTTTTCGATCCATACACGTTTGACTGGTGGCGCTTTGTATCGTTGCGTCCGCAATCTGTTATGTAGGTCAATCAGGTTTTCTTCAAGATTCTTTGCATAGTCGTTCGCAGTTGTGCCCGAGACCCCGCTCGCAGCATCCTTGCGCAGACGTCTGAAAGATTCTCGTAGAAGCGCTACGTTCAGCAGATGTGCAATCGATATAAACTGTAGCTTTGAGTCTGACTTTGCAAGCTCTGCAATTCGCTTTAGTTTTGGTGATATGGTTGGTAAATTCTGTGTTTTTCCCATAATTCCATAAAGTGAAACGTTATACCCGGTGTCACCTTCGCCAACCGTCAGCTGACGGTTGTCCACAATTCTTTTAGTGGCTACAGTGGGTCGCTTGGGCTTGATATACTTCCCCACTTACTCGTTCAGAAGATATGATTCCTGAACACCGCTACTATGAGACACTAAGACTGCCAAAAGCCCATCTCCGGTCGCTTCGCGTTAACTATCGCTTCCGGATACCTTGCATGCTCCCTTTTATTCGTGGTATTCCCATTTGAAAGGACTCTCCCGCGTGGTTAGAGCAAAACCACTACAAGAGCCAGGAGTTTTCCCTTTACCCAGGATTGGAACTCCCACAACCGCATATTTACAAGGAGACAGTTGGCTCTCTCCAGTTCCCGGATTATCCCTGTGAAAACATGCCCCGCTCGCAATTACAGACCCCGGTGGTGTCGTGCATGCTCACCATAACGCATGCAAGACTACTGCCTTCCGCACGGCTCAAAGTCGTCGGCTTTCCCCCGACTCGTCGGGGATTATCTAATGACCACAACTATACATATTTCGGGGCTCAGTGACGCAGCCTGTTTCCTTGATTCCCTCAGCTTCGTACGCTCATTACTGAGTTTGCACGTGAGGTTCACTACTAATCCGATGGTTAATCTTTAATTAGGTGGGACTTGCGCCGGATATGATCAGCACGCACCCACTGGATAATAATGTCGAATTTCATCCACCTAAAGCGGAATCCCAACGACCCGTGTTTAACTGGACACGATGAGCCGATTGTTAGCCCGCTTAGTCTGCTTTAGAATATGTCGAATCACTACCATTTCGCGAGCAACGTCTCCAGATAGTGCTTCACATGTCCCCGTTGGAGATACTGGTGGGCAAACTGATTTCTATAACTCCTCAAACATCCGTAACAACTTGTATTTTCATCGCAGCCACAGTTACCACCGACCCTTTTCAATGCTGCCTCTAAACAAATCTTGAGAATATCTTCTTTTTCAAGCCGGGCCACAAGTCCTGCTCCACCTGGCACATTATCGTAGAGGATAATTGGAGGCACTGGGTATTGTTCACCGTGAGCAACCGTTGCGCTCAGGTCATTAGAGGGGACTTCTAAGACCTCCGCTGCTCCTTCAACCAGAGCGTAAGCGAGCGAGTATGCAAACCAAACAGACTCAATATCACCATTGAATTTGGGATGAAACTGGAGTTGCAGAACGTCCGTCTCGAACTCATGGCCGAGAGAGACCTGCTCCAAAGTTCCACGGCAATCTTGGCCATAGGGGGTCTTATGCGTCTTTTGGCGTTTCCTGAATCCCGCGCCACATCCCCCGCAGATATAAAAACCCTCTCCACGTCGGCCTTCACACAACACAGCCATCAAACCTGGGGTTGCCTTCGTCAGCGTGATCAATGGGAAATTCAAAGAATAAGTAATGGTGCCAGGGTCAGGTCCGAGTAAACCTGCAAAATACGGACGTGTTGTGAATACTCTCGGTGTCCGAGATGTTGGCTCTTTTGGCCTATCACGATCTGTCACGAACCCAAAACGGGGAACAACATATTTGCCTTCCGGCAACGTATCGCCACATGGAGTCGGAGGTTCAGGCTGCCCTCGTTCCCAATGCAAGAAAACATTATGCCGTGTACATCGTTTGTAGAACTTCCGTTGCCACTCCTTCTCGGCCACTTTCTTGAGTCCGTAAGAAGTCCACACCTTCTTATTTGCCACCAATTTGCTGGTGGGGGCAAACTCTGAAATTGCAATACTGAGGTCTCTTTGGAGCAGGAGTTCAAACGCTTCGTTGTTTTGTTGGTTTTTTTGAGTATCGAGCTCTACGACATCAACCGGAAACCCATACTTGGGAATTATTGCTTTACGTGAAAGGAAGGAAAGGACATCTTCACCAGCGATAGTGTTAGCTCTCCTTTGAGCCCATTCAGCGGTTCTGTAATCCCTTCCCGTGCGAGCTTCCTCCTCAAGTTTTATCACGCCCTCATAATCGCTCGAGACCTCGGCTTCGGCAAGAGAGAACCTACTTTCTTCTTCCACAACCTTGCCGCCGATGTCTTTGGTGATCTTTCCAGCAATCCTTTCAATCCACTGTCCACTGTCCAATCCGACATTAGGGAACATATCCAATGGGACAATGGCGCGCAGAGATTCTTCCAATTTGGCCTGGTGTTCGTAGAGGAAGGCTTTGAAATCGGCAACGCCAGACGGATGCCCTAAGTCTTTGAATAGCATCTCCACATTCTTGAACCTTTCGGTAAAGGTTTTGAAGAAGTACGATAATGCCGTTGCAGCAACATGGCGGGTGACAATCTTCTCATTTCGCAGGCTTAGAACGGGGGGGCGAACCTTGCCGCGGAGCATCCGTTCAGGTTCGGCGAAGTGGTAGAGATCATGAGGCCCCCGGCGACAATACGTGATAGCAAATCCGGGGCGTTCACGACGCCCGGCCCGCCCTACTCGTTGAGCATAATTGAAGGCTTCGGGGGGGACATTTCTCAGAAAGATGGTGTCGAGGTTACCAAGATCCACTCCAAGCTCGAAAGTGGTCGAACAACTCAAGACGTGGATTTTACCTTGCTTGAATTCACGCTGGAATTCTCTGGCTTTTTCCTTGTCAAGCTGTGCAGTGTGCTCTTCCACACGCAAAAAGCCTGGCAAGTCCTCCTCGTAAAGGAGGCGGTAGTGGTTGGGTTCTAAATCATTCCAGGATACTTCCTTTAGTGTGCCACGGCAGCGATGCCTCGGGCACACTCCGCGAACGGAGACTGACTGGAGACGGGCACAGGTGTCACATTGGTAGATTGTGTCGTCATTTGCGATGAGATGGAGTCTCCACCAGCCAGGATTCAGCCTCCGAGCATCATCCACAGGGATCAGTAAAAGGTCTCGTGATGAGGGTGCTTCTTCATCCGATAGTCTTATTGAATCCCATATGAATCTCAAGATATTTACTGCCTGCTCAAGGGCTTCTTGTTCTGAATTGCCAGCCCTTGTGAGAAGTTTGGCAAGAAATAGGGCGCGCTTACCTTTCTTACCGTCCCAACTTCTCACCGGCCAATACTTCATGCGCTTAGGGCGCGCAGGGGGGCCTATCCGGAATCGCATTTGGAAGGCTTGAAGGCTGAGGTCGCTCCAATTCAATGAGACCCCCACCCCGGGTTGAAGTTCGACAGCCCTGTCTGTTCTCATGGAATCCAAGAGAATGAAGATCAAATCGCGCGTTTCTTGTTCGGTTAACGACCAAGGAGAATGTGCAAGCTCCGCTGGGAACTTGAACCAGTCTGGCCATTCGATTGACCACCGAATTAGCCCGACACCCTCAAGTGAGATTCGTTGCTCTTCGGTCAGGAATTCTCGATAGAAAGCGCGCCAAATATTTTTGCGAATCGTAGGCTCGTCATCAGTCGGTCGGTACTTGAAGGCATCGTGATATTTACTAAACGCTTGATCGGCAATCGTTGAAAGACTTATCCCCCTTGCCGGAAAATCGGTGAAACTCCGCGCTATTTTTAGAGTCAAGTTCCGGCTTAAAATATCTTTATACGAGTCTTCGAGATACCAGGCAAAGAACGCGGCTTCCTGTCGGCCGTCAGAAAAAGCAAGCACTTTTTTTCGGCTTTCTGGAAGGGTTTGATAGAGAGTCGTAGCGATCACCGCGTGTGGCCCGTCTGTGCCATGTACCACTTCACGCACAGGGTCACGACCAGCAGCGTTGTACCCGCAGGCACCGCATTTCTTCATTTGGTCTGCCCTATCTTCATCCGAGGATTCTTCCTTGACAACTCGGATCAGGGTTTCGTGCCCACACGGTGGTTTGCCTGGGTGCACTTCGCCACACTGGACACAAAGCTGAAATACTTGCTTGCGATTAGTCTCACCGTTATCTTCTTGCTCATCACCTTCGTCTTTGTCGTTTTCAATTGGGCGAAAGAAAGTGGCTCCGAACTCAAGATGACTCGGATCGCGAATTGCCTCCATCAGTTTGCCGCCCCTGAAACCCTTCTGCCCTACGAAATAATGCTGACCGCATTCCCGACATAGTGCAACTTCAAAGGCCGTGCACTCATCATCCCCTGCCTTGCGGTCAAGGAAGACTTTCTTCTGAGGCCAATAAGAGACGAAAGCGCCTTCGAGTGATCTGAGGAATAGATGGTAACGAGCAGATAATAGAGGGTTATCGGATAATGGATTCTTTGCTTGCAAAAGAAGATCAACTAACTCGGACAATACCGATACTCGTTTTTGCTCTGGCAAGTCCCCAAAGACTTGATCGGCAATGTCCTGGATTTCAGCAGGGTTACCTGTGATGAGGCGGCGAAGGCGAGTTGCCCGATGGTCGTATTGAAGCAGCGTACCTACAGTTTTCGGCAAATCTTCGCTCTCTGGAAGCGGCGCTCCAAGTCGGGTAGCTAGCTCTGCAAGGCGGCTTCCAGCTTCGATGTTCCCATTAAGGGCCTCTCGAAGAACACGATATTCTCCTTCGGACAGACTTTCTGAACCCGGTTCGGGAATAAGTTCAGTTTCCCCCAGGATCATATCTTCAGGATGAAATTTCTCACCAAATAGGTCAGAAGCGAAATCTGCGACCACTGCTTTATCTACTTCGCCACCAACGAGTGTGGCGCTTGTGGCGATACATCGAAAGAGTTCCGATCGTCCTCCTTCTCTTACCCTCTGCTTAAGACGGCGCAGAAGCATCGCCATCTCAATGCCACGAGAACCGCGATACTGATGCGCCTCGTCCAGCACGAGAAATGTCCACCACTTCGCCCGTCCGTTGTCAAAGAGTGGACTGTCGTCAGGTCGGAGTAAAAGATACTCGAGCATTGAATAGTTGGTGAGAAGAATGTGAGGTGGCGTCTTCCGCATTTCCGACCGAAAAACCAATTCACCAGGCAACCTATTTGCTTTGTGGTCGTTTGCATGACGCCTGGAGTCGTTTTCATCTTCCGACGTTTCCCCGATATACTGTCCGAAAGTGAACTTGAAAGGCGAGTTTTCATCCTGAAGGCGTTTGCAGATTCCCCCAAGACGTTCGCGTTGGTCATTTGCAAGAGCATTCATCGGGTAGAGGATCAGCGCGCGAACACCCGGTCCCAAACTGCTTGATTGGAATTCCTGATATAGATGGAGGAGGATGGGATAGAGAAAGGCCTCTGTTTTGCCGCTCCCTGTCCCGGTGGCGACAACCACGTTGTGCCCATTAAACACTCTTCGAATTGCTTCTTCCTGGTGTTTGTAGAGGGGTCTGCGACCCTGCACTGCTTCTAGAAACCCTTCATCGGGTTG
>DSAU01000552.1 GCA_011046315.1 bacterium | reverse complement strand
TTACACCTCAGCTTATTCTCCGTCCGGATAGCAGATAGCAAATTGCAAACTACCACAAGATTCCATTAGCGCAAGTTCATCATTAAAAGATCAGATGAGGATATTAAGGGAATGGTGTTTGCAGCAATATGATGCGGCAACATCGGCGCTACTCCATGCAAATGCACTGCACCCTTTGTTTTATCAGCACCTTATTGATTTTTCGTCGTTTGCTCATCTCAACTATAGAATTAATGGCGTTAATTCAACCAACCACATTTCATATTCTGACCGGAAATTAGCCAGATACTTAAAAATGTTGACGTAAAAAATGAGCAAATTGGACGAAAAAATTGTCATCTGGCAGCGCCTTATTCATAATAATTCACTTGAAAAAACACTAAAACTCATCACCAGAAACGTTTGATCGCTCAAACAGGCTTTTGAACTTTCTTATATTTATAAACGTTAAAGCATTAGATTGCACACGCCGTACAGAAGTGGAAAATGTGGCTGTCGTCCTACTGTTTTTCGGTTATCTAAAAAAAGAATCACCTATTTGGCAGTGGGAAATTGCTTTCTTATATTATCATAAAAAAAAATTAATTGAACATCAAAGAGAGGAAATCATGAAAAAAAGAACATCGGCACATGATTTTTCAGGGGGGACAGGATTCAATGCAAAAAAATGGGTTGACAATCCTGATCAAAAAATTTTAGAACAAATACCTTCGATTGAACAACGGTACGGTGTGGTCATCGAAAAATTCTGGTCAGAGACTTACAATAACTCCGCGATTATCATTTACGGCGATGATGCTTGTGTTGACTCCGCCTGCGAAGAAATAATGAAAATCCAGGAAAATTTACCCTCGTAACTGAATCGAAGCTGATAACTCGCTCGCTTCAATTGCAATATTTCAAAGATTAATAGTGCTTCCCCATAAAATCATTCTGAATTCTGTAACCAGTTGCATTGAAAAATCGTTTGAGAATTCTAACCATGATCGACTAAAAATTTAAACAGGTCGATTTTCAAAATTCATCTTTGTTATGTATTCCCCAAAAAACACATCCACTGGTGTCGGTATACCTGTCGCGAAAATGCTGATTTAAATGTTGACTTTTTTAATATAAATTTTTATATTGGATAAATTTGCAATAATGAATTGGTAACCGATCACAGGGTAAATCGCTAAAGCGGTTAAAATAAGTATCCTGGAATGTTTCCACTATGATTCATCATGGTGTAAACAATATCCACGACACATATCCAAAGCCGTTTCAACGGCTTCTTGATACACCCCGTGATCGCTTACATGAATTGCCTCAAATCAAGCGACAATGATACGTAAAACATTTTATTTTTTGTTAACTCTTGTTGCGACGATCTCGGCGCAGAACACTTCAGCTAATTTCACTGGCGTGGTTTCCGACGATAATGGACAACCGCTACCTTACGCCAACATTTTGATTACCGACAATAATCGGGGCACTACTACAAATCTTGAAGGAAAGTTCGGTATCCGGTTAGATCCGGGTGAGTATTCAGTCGTTGTTCGTTATATCGGATATCGAACAATCCGCGATAAAATCGTGATCCAACCGGGGCGGACGGTTCATCGACAATTTAGAATGGTGAGCACGGCAATTCAACTGGGTGAAATCACAGTTGTTGCCGATGATGAATTTATTCCACTGGAGCCTGAAACCAAATCTGTCATTCGCTCGGGTGAAATTGAACACATTCAGGCTTCAAGTCTCAATGATGTTTTGCAACTTGCGCCCGGGGAAAAAACCACCAACCCCAATCTTCATTATTCAGCTGAGGCTGTAATACGCGGCGGCAACTCCATTGGTACCCAGGTGATAATGGACGGCGTTCCGCTGAGCAATAATGCCAATATGCAGATCGGTATCGGTAGTGTTTCCGGCAACAGCGGCGTTGACCTGCGGACAATTCCGGCGGAAAATGTCGAGGAAGTGGAAATCATTCGCGGCATTCCATCGGCGCGCTATGGTGATCTGGTTGACGGCATTTTAAATGTCAAAACCAAAGCTGTTTCATCACCATTGCGAATGAAGTTCAAATATAATCCACATCTTTATGAGTCGAATCTTTCCGGCGGCTTTAATTTTCACCAATGGGTTTTTAACGGAAATATAAATCTGGCGCTATCTGAACGGGATGTTCGGGTGGAGGGCGATGGCTATACGCGGATCGCCACCCAGCTAACTGCAACACGCAAAAACAATCATTCCAGTTTCAAACATCTATTTTATTATACGCGAACCTTTGATGAAAGCAAAGAGAAACCAGGGTATGCGCTGCGAGAAGCCTGGTACAATCGTGATTATAACATTAAATATTCCACCAATAATTTTTTTAAATTTTCCGAAATGTCGAAAATAGCGGGCAGTTTTTCGGTGTCATACACCCGCCAGAATTCGTATCTGCAACGATTAATATCGCGCGACAATCTGGTGCTTTCCGACCGGCTAACGCCCGGCACGCAGGAAGGATATATCGTTTTTGGCTCGTATCTGGGTAAAAAATGGTTGAAGGGAGAAGTGTGGAATTTTTATGGTGATCTTTATTTCCAGCAACAATTTTCAACCCGATCGATTTTCCATACCGTAACCGCTGGTGCGACCTGGCGTAATGATTTCAATACGGGTAAAGGAGTAGTGTTCGATCCGCTGTACCCACCGGTTCTGGGCACGCAAGCGATAAGACTTCGCTCTTATGATGAACTGCCGGATCATCAGACCTTGAGCCTGTATGCTGAGGATAAAATCACCGGAAGGGCCTGGAGACCTTTTACATTGCAGATCGGCTTTCGCTACGAAATTTATCGCCCAACCGGACTTTGGAATGGTGATGATCTCATTCAATCATTGAACGGTGCTTTTCTGAATCCCCGATTCAATTTTTCAGTTAAACTTTTTGAACAGACGCAAATTCGATTTGGTTATGGCGTCACCTCAAAATCGCCGCCAATGGGTATGATATTTCCTGGAATCGAATATTTCGATATTGTGGATACCGTGGCTGTAGTTGATCCGACTGACCCCGAAAAGAATTTTTCTCTGATTTCGACCTACCTCCGTGATCGAAGCAATAAAAATTTGAAAGGCTACCAACAACAAAAATTTGAAATCAGTCTCGATCAGGAGGCCGGACCCGTTGGTTTTACAGTGACGGGTTTTCGCAATAAGACGGAAAATCTGTTTCGCTCGTTTACAACCCCGTTGATCTTTTATAAAAAATCGTTCCCGCAATATCCGGATCTGTCAAATTGGGTTGAGAAAGACCTCCTTTTTGAAAGCTACAACCGATACATCAATGACGGATGGATAGAAATTGATGGGCTGGAATTGATGCTCAAGACAAAACGTTTACCCGTTATTGAAACGGTGTTTTCTTTTGATGCGGCTTACCACCATAAAAAGTCGGGTTGGACTCGGGAAACTTCGGGCGCAAGGCGATATTCTCCTGAACTGGCAATGACGTTGATCCCATTTTACCCACCGCTAACAAGTTATGAAAAAACTTTTTTGTTTAACTATCGGTTTCAGATTCAGGCGAAATCGCTCGGCATCTGGATCACGCTTCACATTCAGCAGGAGTTGTTCAACCTTGACGGTAAAACCGGGATGACCGATACACTGGCAATTGGTTACTTTGCTGATAACGGTGAGACGGTGTGGATCCCTGAAGCGGAACGCACTGCTGAACAATTTATTCGATTGCGTCGCAGCTATCAACCATATCAATTGTTGGAAGAACTACGCCCCAATCTCTGGTTGTTTAATTTAAAGGTCAGTAAATCTTTGTGGAAAGGAGGCGAGGTTTCATTTTACGTAAACAATTTTTTCAACCATCGTCCTTTTTACAGGAATCAACGCTCTCACCCCAACTACCCAACTTATAGCAGGCGTAATCCGGAAATATTTTTCGGCATGGAGGTGAGCAGTACACTGGGAGTTTTTTAAATGCACAGAGGAAAAATTTTTCTGTCAATGCTATGGATGCTGATTGTTTTTTGTTGCGATAAAATAGTTGATCTGCCGCAAAAACCGGACGCGTTGGAGCGAGTTGGTAAATTTCAAATTTATCTTGAGGATCAATCCGGTTACATGGAAAAGCTAACCGGTCGCAGCGGTGTTTTTGACGCTGCTGTTTCACTGAAATCCAAATCGCTGGGATTGGATTTTGACTTTAAATCAGATTCCAATGGTGTTGTCATCGTCGAAAACATGGTGTCGGATGACTATTTTGTGACTGCCAAACGAGGCTTGACGCCGGAGGAAATGGAGTTGATCTCCGGCGTGGCAACATCAAACATTGAGCTCCAAAATCGTGATTGTAAAATGATCACTCTTCGAGCTGATGTTGATTCCACGATTGTCGTAACCATGAATATCGTTTCACTCGGTGAGCAGTTAGTCATCAGCGAAATTTATGCCTGCGGTCCGCCGGAAGCCGGGCTTTATTATCACGACAAATATGTTGAATTGTACAATCAATCTGATTCCACAATTTATCTGGATAGCCTGCTGGTGGCGCTTGTGAGCAAAGCTTACCCCCGCGATGCGGATTATGTTTATTCAAAAAATGTGTGGATGGTTCCAGGCACCGGTCGCGACCATCCGCTGGCGCCCGGTGAATTTGCCGTGATGGCGGAAGACGCCATTGATCACACTATTAATGCGCCCCATAGTGTTGATCTATCAATGGTGCGATTCGAATTTTATAAACCGGAATCACCAGACATTGACAATCCCAACATTCCAAATATGCAATTGATTCTGCAGGTTTACGGATACGATTGGCTCATCGGAGGGGAGAAGGACGCGCTGATTATCGCCCGGGTGAATCCTGATTCTCTGGAATATCGGGATGAACATTTGTTGATCCCTTATGATAAAATCATCGACGGTGTGGAGTATCTGAGTGATCCAGCAAATTTACGTGATAAAAAATTGCATGAATCGATTGACGCCGGCGCTACTGGTGGGATTGAATTTTACACCGGGAAATCGATGGAGCGAATTGCGCTGTTAAAAACCGACAAGTTGATCTTGAAAGACGATAATAATTCTTCGTTGGATTTTATCGTGATCGATGCACCGACGCCCCAATTTCATCATAGTCAGTAAACAGAAACAAACAACACCCAGCAATGGATTTTTCTGATGAGAATAATTTTTATTCTGTTATTGGTTCTGCTTTCGCCGTTTTGTGAGCTCAAATCTCAACAAATTGACCGACCAGTAATTGATTCCAAAATGCTGTTCAATCGTATGCAAGGCGATTCCCCTTATGAATTATTTTACAACCCGGCATTGCTGATCCAGGATCCGGAACCTGAAGTGCTTTGTCTGCGATCAGTTGTGAATAATTCAGAAGGCGGCTTTAAACCGTTTGTTCAGCCTGGCCGTACCAGTTTGTATCGACAGAGTGTTTCCGGAAAAAAACAGATCAATGCGCATCAAATCTTTAAGGGTCGATTTGGATTTCAAAAATTAGTCCGTGACGAATGGGATTGGCTTGCGACCAGGGACCTGCATTTTGGCATGCCTTTTTTGCTCGGCGATGCCACATCCGGTGCGACTCATTTTAATGCGATATTGATCAAAGCTGAATATTGTCATTTGTTTGAAAAGCTCAGCCTCGGGGTTTCACTTGATTATCAGGTGGATGAAGGCTTAAAGGAGGTCTCGCCGAAACCGACCTCAAAACATCGTGATATTCATTTTACTATTGGAGCCGGATATAAACTCTCAAAAAAATTATCCTTGGAGATGATCACCAGTGTGTCCGACAATAATGAGGAGATATACTACCGCGAGGATAAAACATCTGCCTACCAGGAAGTTACATTGGTTAAGTTCAGGGGATATGATTTGCCGCTATTGTTAAACAAAAAGGTCGAAACCCGCTATGGTTATTTTGATGATTATCGCTTTGCGGGCTCGGTCCGCTACAAATGGGCGGAGAAATCTTTTGTTCAAACTTATTTTGAAAATGGTATTCAGCAGATAAACATCCAGGATAATGCCATCGATCCACGCGAAGAAGGGTACTGGCAAAATCATTTAATTTCCGGCGGTTTAAAATCAGTCTGGTCAATTGGCGAGGGGGTGTTTTGGCGGCTGCATTATCATTATGGCTCGCAGGCAATGTGGGCGAGGCATCCGAATTATAATACTGTGATGTCTGATGTCAAGCTTCCGCAACAGGCAATCGCGACTCAAGCAGAACTTCACCTCAATTCAGAACTTCAGTTGCTGATCAGCACCGGATTTGGCGTGTCAAAAATCGAATACTCAGATTATTTCAGCGCGCTTGACTGGTCAGCCGAGCAGCAAAGGTGGTCGTTGCGAACCGGAACCAATTATCAAATCCGACCGGCGTTAGGGACATCGATTTTCGCGGGCTACGCCAATGTAAACAGCAGCGGTGTTGCCGGTCAACTCAAGCCGGATGTTCAATACCGGCAAACCGATATCGATTATTATTTAACCCAGTTTAGGGAAATAACTGTGGATATGGCGTGGCGCATTTTTTTTAGGGACTTTGGCTTAGTGAATTTAATTGCCGAGTATCGGCGCATCACACCAGGAGGTTCGCAATTGTTCGACCGAAAAACCCGGAGTGAGCTTTTTCTGAAACTGGAGATTTGGGTAAAAGCATATTAGTGGACAATCACGATTATTCGCTGCAAAGACTGAACGTATCAAGCAACTGAAGTGTTGTTGACGCTTCATTGATTACCCAGAGATAAGGTTGTAAAATTTCTTTTTTTGAATAATCGAAAGAATGAATATCACAATTTGAACTAAAATTAGATCGAAGGGAAAAAAACAAGTGAAAAGACATTTAGTTCACCTGCTGCTTATTGTGAGTTGCGTCAATACGATATTTGCTGGCGTTCAAATACAACAACCAACCAGTAAACACGATGCTGCGTTTGCAGTTATTATCGACGATAAAACCTATCAAAAAGTATCTGCTGAAATTAGAGCCTATCAAGCTGCCTTAGAACAAGATCAGCTCTCAACTTATTTATTAATTCATAGCTGGAAGAATCCCACGGAAATTCGTGAGCAGATTATTCGTCTGCGGAAGCAGGATGGACGACTGGAAGGCGTAGTATTCATCGGTGATATTCCGATCCCAATGATCCGCGATGCTCAGCATCTCAGCTCAGCCTTTAAGATCGATCAACAAGGAAGCTATTCATGGCAAAAGACGTCGGTGCCTTCGGATCGCTTCTATGAGGACTTTGATCTGAAGTTCACTTTTTTAAAACAGGATGAGGAAAACCCGCTGTTGTTTTATTATTCATTGAATGCTCAATCAGCACAGACTATTGATAAAGAGATTTACAGCGCCAGGATGTTGCCGCCGGTTAATGATTCGACCCGTTATAATTTGATCCGCCAGTATTTGAACAAAGTCATTGACTTCAAGCAACACCAGCAGCGATTATCGCACGCATTATTTTTCACAGGCCATGGCTACCACTCGGAATCTCTCAATGCCTGGGCCGGTGAAATATTGGGTTTGCGGGAACAATTTCCACAATTGTTCAGTCATGGCCGTTCACTGAAAACTTTTTATCATTCGACTGACGCCGACTTGAAAATGCGGTTGCTGAACGAACTGCAAACCGAATTTCTTGATCTGGTTGTTTTTCATGCTCATGGCGGGGTGGACGCCCAGTACATTCTGGGCAACCCACCGACGGTGACGATTGCATCGCAAATTGAAGCGGTTAAATTATTTATCAGAAATAAATTGCGGGCGGCCAAAAGAAAAAATAACCCAATCGCCGAAGTTAAGCTCGATTACATGGAGCGTTATGGAGTTCCGCTAAACTGGTTCGATAACGCTTTTGACGAGGCAGTGATGCGGCAAGACTCTTTATTTGCTTCTAAAATGGATATTTACGCCGAGGATGTAAGGAAAATCGCACCGCAAGCGTCGCTGATTATTTTTGATGAATGCTTCAACGGCGCGTTTTTTCAATCTCGCTACATTGCTGGCGAATATGTTTTTGGAAGCGGTAGTACCGTCGCAGCCATCGCCAACAGCGTCAATGTAATACAGGATATTTGGGCCAATGAATTTCTCGGATTGTTGGGATTTGGTCTGCGTTTGGGGCAAATTCACCGACTGAACACTAATTTGGAATCACACATTATCGGGGATCCAACCACTTGTTATCAAAATGATTTTTCCGAATATGCAAACATTTTGCTGAGTATAAATGAAGAGCGACTGGCTGAATGCCAGGATTTATTGTGCAGTGTGCATGTTCCGTTGCGCAATCTTGCTGTTCATCAATTGGCAAAAACTCATAGCAAAAACTTTGAAGAGCAACTGATTCAAATTTATGAAACAGATCCATCATTTATCGTTCGGACTCAGGCATTCAAAGCAATTGCCCGGCAGCGTTCAGCCGCGTTCGAAACACTACTGCTGAAATCAATTCACGATCCTTATGAATTTATCAGAAGAAAAACCGTCACGCTGATGGGTGATGTGGGAGAATCTCAATTCATCGCTCCGCTGATACTTTCGATTGCATCGGATCCGTCCCGCCGGGTGGTTTTTAATGCCAGGACAGCGCTTTCAAAAATTGAGATTCAGAGCCAGCATGTCGAAGCCATATCCTCTGAATTAAGCTCTGTAATAAGTGTTGACATGATTCAAGAAATTTTGTCCAACTATGCTTATTCAAAGGCGGAATGGGCAAAGCAGGAGCTCATCCCAAATATATTAAACGATTCTTTGTCGGTCAAAAAAAGGATCGCAGCAGTTCGCTATTTCCGCAATTTTCGCTATCATGCAGCTGTCGATACACTGCTTGACATTGTCATGAGCTCTGAAATTGGAGACGATATCAGGGTTGCTCTAATTGAGGCGCTGGGCTGGTTTTCATATTCGAAAAAGCGAGAGCAGATAATTACAACATGCGCTCAATTAGCGAAACGAAAAGGATACAGCAAAACTGTTTATACTGAAGCGGAGAAGACGAAACAGCGGTTACTTGCCGGAGCAAACAATCCGCTAACGCCCTGATAGGAAAGGTGGTAGAATGTTTTTTTTTAATATTCTAAAAAAAAGCTTGACTTTATCGAATTAAATATTACATTTATTAATAATATATACCAATAATGCATTGTTATCATCTTCAATTATTCCTCAAAAATTTTTTAAAAAATTAATGTAAATTAAGACGGAGAGATGGCTCGTACTTTTATTTCGTTGCTGATTCTACTGGTTAATATTTCTCTAACTACTTCTATTTACTCTCAAACAACGACAAGGCTCAAGGGACAGGTGCTGGATATGGAAAGTCTGGAGCCGTTGCCCGGGACTATGATCAAGCTTCAAAAATTGGAGCGGGTTGTATTCTCAGATCGAAATGGGCATTTCGAATTCCGCGATTTGGGTCGTCAGCGATATCTGTTGGAATGTATTCTGCCAACATATCCGAGGTATATTGTTCCGGTGCAGATGCCTGCTGATGGGGATACGACCATCACGATTTACTATCCGCACTCTATTGCGGCAAGCGATGTTTTTGAAATCGGAGGAATAAAGGTGGAGGCGGAGCGGGATCTGTTGCCCAAAGAATACACTGCGACCACGAGAATTTCATCTGGTGAAATCGAAAATCTTCAGGCATCCAGTCTGGGCGATGTTTTGGAAATGATTCCCGGTTTGGAAAAATCGAATCGATTGGGATTGGACAAAGCCATTTTTGCCAATGTTCGCGGCTCATCGACCGACCGGCTGGGGACTTTCGG
Source organism: bacterium (assembly GCA_011046315.1). GTDB lineage: Bacteria > Zhuqueibacterota > Zhuqueibacteria > Thermofontimicrobiales > Thermofontimicrobiaceae > Kaytiofontadaptatus. Next base: position 11,088 of record DSAU01000552.1, on the reverse strand, counting down.
AACCAAAATTATTCTTGACGAAGCTCCGTTTTCAAACAACGCCAACATGCAGATGTCCGCCGGAGGAACCGTAGCCAGCAGCGCCGGCTTGGGAATCGATCTCCGGTTGATCCCGGCTGATAATATAGAATCCGTAGAGGTTATCCGTGGGGTGCCGTCGGCTAAATACGGCGATTTGACTTCGGGAATTATTAAAGTGACCACCTTTTCCGGCATCAGGAGTCCGCGTTTGAAAGTGAAAAGCAATCCCAATACTACCGAGGCTAATTTCGGAACGGGGTTTAACTATGGGAATACCGTTTATAATTTTAATTTGAATTATGGTTACAGTGAACGGGAGTTACGGAAAGAAGGCGATGAATTCCATCGTATTAACGGAACATTTATCCTGTCGCGAAAATTTTTGAATGAAAAATTACCATTGAAATGGAAGGTTTTCGCCACGCGATTGATCGATGAAGAAAAACCCACCGACATTCGACGGACTTCGGCTTATAACCGTGGCTACACAATTAACACCGGTTTCTGGGGAGATTATGCGCCCAGCAACATTAAAACCTATAAAAGCAATCTCTACTTTCACTACACACGAAAGAACACCTTCAGGTCAAAACTGGTGGAAGCTGATCCTCGCGCCTATATCGGCGCGCTCAAAATGATCGGTGATGAGCTTAATATTGGCGGCAGATTCGAAGCCAATCGCAAGATGATCTTGTCTTCTGTGGTACATGAGTTTATGGCTGGTGTGGAATTCCAATACGATAATAATTTCGGAGACGGCCTTTTTATTGATACAACCCACCATTATTATGGGCCTGATTCGCCAAAGCGTTCCTATTCCTTTGATGAAGTTCCTGGCATGACACAGGCGGCGTTGTATTTGGAAGATCGGTTTACCGGAAAACTGGGGAAAGAATTTACAATTGTGCTGGGACTGAGATGGGATTTGTATAAGCCGAAAGGGCTAAACCTTTCCGGACTGTGGACGGCAGAAGATTTTGTTAAAACTCAGCACGGTTCGTTCCTTTCGCCACGCATCGGATGGATGATTTATCTGTCTCCCTCGACACAGTTTCGCGGCGGATATGGTAAGGCTGCAAAAATCCCATCCATGAACTATATTTTTACTCCAAAGGAGTTTAAACTTCACAAATTGGAATATTACTCATACGATCAGTCAAATTTTGATCTACAGGGTTATTACGTTGAAGAGCTAAAGCTGGGATTGGATCAAAAGATGTTCGACCTGTTCTCATTGACGCTGGAGGGCTATTATTCGTGGCGCGACAATGAACCCAATCCCAGAACCTATCCGTTTTTTTATGAAACCAATCCTGATACGTTTTGGGTCCCCACCTACAGCTTATATGAAAACGTTGGCTGGGAACAGCAGCGCGGTTTTGAAGCAACTTTTATGACCAGATCGATCAATGGTATCGCATTGACAGTCAACGCCACCTACCGCTTTAACCGTTCCGGATCACACACTTTATCGTATAATTCAAACCCGGATCCAATCGACACTGACGGTGATGGTATCCTTGACAGTCGCGATCCCACCTGGCAGGATACCCGTGATAATTGGAATAAAAAACTGTTGATCGATTACCGCATCGAATACCGTGCCAAATCTCTTGGTTTGTGGTTTCAAATGATCGCTCAGCAAATCCCGATGTATCAACTCAAAAGCAATAACCCTTATGAAAAAGGGATCTGGGCAAATTATTTGAGAAAATATCCAAACAATTGGGTATTCAATTTCCGGCTGTCCAAATCCCTCTGGTGGGGTTCGGAAGTATCTCTCTATGTGAATAATTTTATCGATGACCGGGGAATCTACGAAGTACCATGGCGGCGGCAATACTATCCGGATACCGGAACCTGGGGGCGTAAAGTCTATCAATCGCGCAACAATTCAATCTTTTGGGGATTTGAATTTTCTACAAAATTTGATTTTAAGTGATTGTCGGTTCACTCGAAACCACATCATCATCAATTCGCTACTTAAAATAAGGAGCATTGCCATGAGCAAGAAAAAAATTCCAATATCATTTTGGTTTGCATTGATTTTGATTTCCGTTTTTTTGATGTTTGATTGCGGATTAAAAAAACCGACTAAACTGGAAGGTACCGGAATTCTCATAGTAACTGTTGTTGATGATTTCAATGAACCGGTTGTTGGCGCTGAAGTTCAATGTATTTCTCATTTGGGCGAAAAAGGGCGTATCCAGATAACAGACAGCAGCGGTGCCACTCAGTTTGACTCGTTGGCTTCTTCTGAATATGTGGTCTCTGCCCGCAAAACTCTCGATGAAAACATTGGTTATATCGGAAGCGAAAAAGTGATCATATCGGCTGGGGATAAACTTTCATTGACCGTCATGATGCGATTGAATACCGCAGGCTTGAAGATCAATGAGATTTATTACGCTGGTCCGGTAAATAATGAATTTTATTTTTACGATCAGTTTATTGAACTCTATAATGGTGGTATTGATACAGTCTATCTGGACGGCACAATCATCATCCGCGGCGGTGGGTATGCCCTTGCAGGTAAAGATAACGATAATGATGGCGCGCTGGACTATTTTTATTTTGATGAGTCCGATGGCACCGAGCATCGTTGTTTTGTGTACGCATTTCAATTACCCGGAGATCCGATTAATGGCAGAGAACACCCATTGGCGCCGGGTGAATATGCGGTGATAGCCGGTGATGCGATTGACCATAGCAGCATTATTCCAACCAGTATTGATCTGTCTAATGCGAATTATGAGTTTTATAATCCCTATTATTTTAGGGACCCAAACGATCCGGACATTCCGGATTATGTCAATATTATCACCGGTGAATGTGGTCCCGAGACAACGGTTGATTTTATGATGAATGTCAGTGGCGATATTATTTTACTGGCATCCGGTGTTGACAGCGACTATTGCGATGGAATTGATATTGATACCATCATCGACGGTGTGGAATACACCAGCAATAAAGACGCCATCCTCCGATTGGACGATCGGATTGATAAAGGTTCTGCCGGCGTGATGCCGGATAAGTCAATGCGAAAATACAGCGGCATGTCAATACAGCGCATCCGTCCCGGGTTTGATACCAATAATAGCACGGTGGATTTTATTATTTTGGATCGCCCAACTCCGGGATATTAATCCGCTAATGTCATTATAACAATAACAAAATTATTACTGCAATTTTGATGAGGGTTAATGTGAATCGGAAGGTTACCTGTAATACATCGCTTTTCGTTTTGTTAATATTATTATTATCATTTTTTCCTGTTCAATCTCAGCATTTTAATCCGCGACTTATCTCGATGGGAGGCGGGAAGCTTGTGTTTTGTGATAGGGATAACCAGTTGAATGTGTACGATTTTGCCGATAATCCGGCGGGCTTGGCTGATGATCAAAAACAACGCTGGTTAAAAGCCGGAACCTGGAGCGATTTCAGCCGCGGCGACTTTCGCCGTGAGATGGATCCCCAATCTCAACTCCAATTTAACGCGCTTGCAGAGGGAGTTGAAGTCATGGCTGACAGCAGTGTGTTTCGTGGATTTATCCAATACTATGTTGAGGAATTAAGGAGTGTTTACCGGGCACTTGAATATCAACCATATCGTGATATTTTTACACCGATTGACACTACCACCGGAACCTTTGATTACTACGGTCCCAAACTGGGATTTGAATATGGTCGGCGTATTAATTCCTGGCTGGCGTTGGGTGCACAAATACAATACCGCTTGCAGGATGGTTTAAAACGAGAACCGACCAAGACCAAAATCGACGGCAGGATGATTTGGGGAGTGATTGGCGCCAACTTAACGCTCCACCGGAAAGTTTCTGTTGCGTTGGCGTTTCGACCGTTTTCAGTTCAATACCGGTTAAATGCGAACAAATCTTTTTTATTGGATTATCCGGTGATTTATAAATTTTTTGGAGACAGCCTGTTGGTTAAAAATGAGAACGCAACAACTTATGATCGAACAACCCGCGAAAATGGATATGGCGTTGATGGTGCAATGATCTACCGTGCATCCGAAAACTTCATTTTCGCTATAAAAGGCGGCTACAAGCTTGACCATAAACAAATTGATGAAGGCAGCTCTTCCGGGAAACGCGATATTGATGATTATGGGAGCTGGCAAAAACAACAGCCCTGGGCTGAAGCTATCTGCCGAATTCGGCCGGCTCAGTTGCCGTTAAATTTGGGAATTAAAATTGGCTGGCATCAATGGGATAAATGGGCGCGAACCCCCCGCTACCAGACCGTTTTTGAGGAGATGGAAGGTCATGGATTCACTTATGGTTTCGGTGCGGCGTTCATTCCGCAGAAGCTTCCGTTTCAATTTGGTGTGGAATATTTTGCCGTCTCTCATCAAGAGGAAAAAAGGAATTATTATCAAAATTATCAATGGCAACGAGAAAATAATGTGAGTTTTATTCGCGGTGGTGGAGAACTGTACGTCTTGTCAGATTTTGTTCTGCGAGCGGGCGGCGCTACCGGCAAACGGATCGCCGAATATCACCTCAGCCTTGATCCGGTCAAATTCCGACAAATTACGCTGGGTTCGATGATTCGCATTAACAATGTCGAGGTTGAGATAACCGGCTTGTTTGATAGAGTAACTCCGAATTTGCTCGCAGGTAACCGGGATAATTTCTTCCTTGTAGTGCAGATCACTCAATGGCTCTGATTTTGTGGTCAACTCTTGCTATGTTAATTTAAACAAAAAACAAAATTAATTCTTAATTTATAACATAACCTAAAAGAAGGAGAGCATTATGGTAAAAAATGCTACCAAATTTGTGTTGGCTCTGCTGATAAGTTGTCTAATCAGCCTTAACCTGACGGCACAGGAATGGGAAGTAGTCAAACAATTTGATTTTAACAGTTCGCTTGATCAAATTGCAGCCGTCAGTCAGGATCGTGGATTTGCGCTATGCGACCATTCAATCTGGGAATATACCAGCTTTCCCGATTTAACATGGTCTCAAAAAACAGATTTACCAACCCGTTTTGATCCGGCGAATCCCGAAGAAGAATTGAGTTATTATACCTACCGCATGGCAGCCTGGGGCGATACGGTGGTTGTGGTCGGCAGTAAAGGAACGATCATGGTTTCTACCGATGCCGGAGATAGTTGGACCGATCTTTCTGACACGGCTTATGTTGACGTTACTTTTGAATGGGTTCACGGTCCATTTGGGAATCTTTTCTGGGTCTGCGGTGGAACCAGCAGTCCACGAAAAGGGTATGTCGTCAAGGTCGAAAATTTAGCAGAACCGGTGCTCACGCGCCAGGACAATGAAGATATGAATTACAAATTGTCCCAAATCTTTTTCACCGATGAATTACACGGCCATGCGGTTGCTGGCGGGACACAGGGCGATTATTTCCGCACCGAAGATGGCGGTGAAACTTGGACCATGATTGCCGGCAATTTCAAAGGCGGGACTTCGGGCAGGATTTATGACATGATGTTCGTCAATGACAGTGTGGGCTATGCTGCTGGTTATTACGGATATGTCTATAAAACCACTAACGGCGGACAAACCTATTGGGATCAGATCGAAACACCCGAACATTTTGTAACCACCAATACCTATTTACCGGCAATATATGTGCTGAATGAAAACGAATTCTGGGTCGGCGGCAAAGACGGCAGACTTTATTTCAGCGATGACGGCGGCGCATCGTTCGTCACCTATGAATTGGACTACGGAGATTCCTTTGATTCATTCTGGTTCACATCATGGAATCAGGGACTGGTCATGGCAGGGTCGGTGATATATGGGGCTTCACCAGGAAGTATAGTTTTTCAGCCGGTTACCAACTGGGTAGCGACCAGTTGGCAAGCCGGCGCGGTTGTGGATGGTGATAAATTATGTCTGGCTGCGCTGAAGGGAATGTACAGCTATGGCGATCCTGACAATTTGCCGTTGCCCCATTTAGCCATGTTGGGAAATTACCCCAATTTAAGAAATGCGTATTTTAAAAACGGAATGGGTTTTTTGATGGGCTACAAGTCACTGATGTTGACCCAGGATGATGGCGCCAGTTGGGTTGAGATACTCAATGCTGACTCTGGCCTCAGTAGTTACGCTCAGGATATGGCTTTCCTCGATGACAATACCGGCTATTTGGGAGATAGCGGTGGGACATTATGGAAGACCACAGATGGCGGTCAGACCTGGAAAGAAGTGGATAAGGTCGGCACCGGATTGTACCGGGTAATTTTTAAAGATGAAAATACCGGTTACCTTTTGGATTACAAAGAGCAACGAATTCTCAAAACCACACAGGGCGACACCAGTTGGCTGCCGATCAGTGTCACAGATCTGAGTAAGTGCTATCTGTATGACATGGAATTCGTGGATGATTCGACGTTGGTGATCGCCGGATATGACGCCACAACCAGCGGTGATATCAAGGGATTGATCGTCAAAAGCAGCGACTATGGCGAGACCTGGTCAACGGTGTTTCATGACAAACTATCCTATCAAGGTTTGAATCTCTTCAGTCTCGAATTCTATGGTCAGATCGGATACGCCACCGGAAATAATGGCGTCATCCTCAAAACCGAAGATGGCGGCGATACCTGGACTGAGGAAATTAATCCGATTACCGGAAAGACTGTTTATTTGTACGGCTCAAAATTTATGCCGAACGGCGATTATTATGCATTTGGCAGCATGGGTTATATTTTGAAAATGCCCCATCGCGAAAGCAGTGTGAATGTTACGGAGCATTCTCCCATAAGGGATTTTTCATTGCACCACAACTATCCCAATCCGTTTAATCCCTCAACGACAATTAGCTATGAATTGCCAGGGAGATCGACAGTCAAATTGACGGTGTTTAACGCGATGGGACAGCAAATTGCCATCTTAGTTGATTCCAACAAAGACGCTGGCAGTTACCAGATAAATTGGGAAGCCGCAAACATGCCGAGCGGCATTTATTTCTACCGTCTTGAAGCAGAAGGTTTTTCACAAACAAAGAAAATGCTATTGCTCAAGTAGAATTTGTTGTAAAAAGTAGTTCTATAATTTTGCTTAAAGAATAGTCAAGCCCGGTTTCGGGAAGATGCCAAATCGGGGAAGCTGCTAATTATAAAAATTGGAGGAGAGCGGGTCATCTGATTCGCTCTCCTTTTAAATATGACGAATAGGAATTATTCAAATCTAAATAATTTGATCGGTTCGAAAGTGTAGCCCGACTGAGTGCTCCTTGGCTGATGAAGGAGCTATCAAAATATTTCGTTCTGTATCAGCAATATTTTTAATCGGAGGAAAGAATTATGATTGTCCGGAAGTTATTTAAACACTTATTACCCTTGATGTTTTTAACGGCGGTTGTTTTTGCTCAGCCGCAACAAGGCGAGGTCGTAGAGACAATATTGGATAATGGTTTGAAAGTACTGTCAGTTGAGATGCATAACGCACCGATCATCTATTCCCAACTCGCATATAAAGTGGGCTCCAGGAACGAGGGAGTGGGATCGACCGGTATTGCTCATATTACCGAACACATGATGTTCAAAGGAACGCCGACTTATCCCAAGGGAGTCATCTCGAAACTGATTAAAGACAACGCCGGTGTATTCAATGCATTTACCTCAAATGACATTACGGCTTACTTTGAACAGATGCCTAAAAATAAAATTGATATTGCACTGGCTATTGAATCTGATAGAATGTATAATTGCGTCATTGATGCGGTTGAACTGGAAAAAGAGCTGGATGTGATCATGGAAGAACGGCGCATGCGCACTGAAAACAATCCGAGCGGCATTTTTTCAGAAGAATTCAATGCAATAGCGTTTAAATGTTCGCCGAATCATTGGCCTGTTATCGGCTGGATGGATGATATCAAGAATACCAGCCGTGAAGATGTTTTCAATTTTTATCGCAGCTATTATACACCCAATAATGCGACGCTGGTATTGGTCGGCGATTTTGAAACTGATGAAATGTTAAAAAAAGTGGAACACTATTTCGGCGACATTCCAGCAGGACCTGATGTTGCACAAAGCGTAACCTCAGAACCACTACAGGAGAGCAAACGGGTAGTAACAATAAAACGGTCGGATGTTAAAACAGCCTCGATGCAAATCGGTTGGCATACCCCGGCAATAGGACATCCCGATAACGCTGCATTACGAGTCTTTACAAAAATCCTCGGCGGTGGAAGCACCTCTCGACTCTACAAACGGTTGGTGACCGATGAAAATATGGTAACCCGGGTTTCTGCCAGAATCAGATTTGCCAAGGATCCCTGGCAAATAGTTGTAAGCATCGAGACGAATCATGAAAAAATTGAACAATTACCGCGGGTTAAAGAGATCATTTTTGAGGAGATTCATAAAATTCAACAACAGGGAATAACGGTTTACGAGCTTCAAAAAACCAAGAACCGGTTGGAATACAATGAGATTTTTGAGAACATGAAGGTTTCATCCATTGGCGGCAGATTGGCGCGTTATGAAACCTATCTCTCGTGGAAATTTTACGATGAATGGAAACAACAACAAAAATCGGTTACACTGGAAGATGTCAAACGAGTGGCAAAGGAATATATCAACCAGGAACATGTAACAATTGGTTACTTGTTGCCAAAGTCAACCGCAGACTCGGCAACGGTATCTTTTTCAACCATTGATTCGGCTGAGGATCATTCGACCTTCTATTATAATTCGGGTGAGGTTGTGTCGGTTGAAGATAATGAAATTGACGTGATAAAACCAAAACCAATTGCACCGCGCATTCAGCAAGCAAGACTCACAAACGGCATCCCGGTTTATTTCGTCCACGATAAAACTGTGCCCATTTTTTCGGTTCGCGGCTTCATCCGCACCGGTAATTGTCCTGAAGATTTGGAAAAGCCGGGATTGGGTGCGCTCACCGGAAGAATGATGAATCGCGGCACCCAGACCTTTTCAAATGAGTACCTCAAGGAACGGATGGATTTTGTGCCGTTCAGTTTTTCAGTGAGTGGTGGTGTTGAAGACGTCACTTTCAGCGGCAGCGCGCTTACAGATTACGCGGATTCGTTGTTGTTCTATGGTTTCGAAATATTGACCAATCCGGCTTTTAACCCGGATGATTTAGAAATCGTGCGCGACCAAATGATTGCCATACTGCGTCGGGCTGAAGGCGGCGCTGGCTGGAAAACATCGCGGTTTTTGTTCGAGACTATTTATGGTGAGACTCATCCCTACGGAAGGTTGATCACCGGTGGCGAAGAATTTTTAAGGAAATTGACGGTCGATGACCTGAGAGCATTTCATCAAAAATATTATTGCCCGCAGCACACAGTGCTTTGTGTATTGTCGGATTTGACCTTAGAAGAAACTATCGAAAAACTAAACGCTGGTTTTGGGAAATGGAGCCATGCTGATCCGCCTGAATTGGCAAAATTTGCAGCTCCTAAAAAGTTTAAAGGCCGGGCAATCAAAGTGTTTCCAATGCCAGAAAAAAAACAAGCGGATGTGCGCATCGGCGGAACGTTGGTGCCTCATGGACATGCAGATACTGACGCTATTGATGTGGCGGTGCACATTTTGGGCGGTAGCTCGCTTTCATCACGAATGGGCGTCAATATCCGGGATGAGCAGGGATTAGCATATAATGTATCGGTGCGCACCCGCCAGCGGCAGAAAGGAGGATTGTGGTTTATGCAATCCGCGACTAAGAGTGAGACCGCAAGCCAGTTGTTGAAAAGCGCGATTCATGAAATTGAAAATATGCGCAAAGAAAAAGTCACGGACAAAGAATTAATTGCAGCGAAGCGCTATTTTATCGGAACGCTTCCGATGGTGATCGAAACACCTGGTGATATTCTGATGCTGGTTTTTGATATGGTCAATCATGGTATGCCGCTGGATTATTTTGATAATTACGCTGATCGGGTGATGGCGGTTACAAAGGAGGATGTCCTGCGAGTGATGCGTTACTACTTTGATCCTCGAAACATTGTCGTTGTGGGCGCAGGCCCCATCGAACAGTCTGAACTGGATCAATTCAAATAAGTTGATTGACGAAGACTGGCAATTGGGTATTTAATCCGGTATTCCCATTGCTGATACTTTTCGGTGACGCCGTTTTAAGTCGCCCATATCTTTGAAAATCGAGAATGGAGCAGCAGATGATAGAGTTGCTGCTCCATTTCGCTTTTTAACTCCGGGTTTCCCTTTTTAATTCTAATCCCGCAGCCAGCAGTGTCGTTTTGGAGATAGTTTCCACCGATCAATCGCCGAGTTTATATGGACCACGACATCTGAATGCAATTCAACCCAAGGAATGCTGCTGTCCGTGGATAATTCGAGAAAGGACTTATGCTTCTTCAATCGTTGCCAATTTTTCTCGACGATTAGATTCACTTTTTGGTGAAGGCAATCATGTATTTTTAAGCTTGGCAAAATTATACTTCTGACATCCTACTTCATCAAAGCAAGTTTGCGCGTCTTGGTATAGTTCTCGCTCTGAATGCGGTACAAATAGATACCGGTTGGGAGATTGAAACCTTTTTTATCTCTGCCGTCCCAATGCACCCGATGGCTGCCTGCTTGCAGTTTTTGATCCACCAGTGTAATAATTTCCTCACCCAATAAATTGTAAATAGTTAAATTCACCTTCGCTGTTATTGGAATGTAATATTGAATTTCAGTTTCAGCATTGAAGGGATTGGGATAATTTTGTGCCAGAGAATAGTCCATGGATAAGTCATTGATCGAAACGCTGATATCTTCAATCCCGGTCGCAGCCACCGGCTGACAGTTTACCCCGGCTAAAATAACATTCTCAATTTTAATCATCGAGCTTTCAAACGATTGAGATTTGATGACCACCGGAACGGTGATAACAGGTCCACTGCCGGCAGCAATAAAATCTTTGTCAAAATTGAAAAGAAGAACATCGATACTTCCTTCAGATTTTTGAAAATCGAGCGACATGTTTTTAGTTCGGTCTGTCAGCTTTGGTGCACCAATATCAATCAGTTTAGTGTCATAGCACAGTTGGAGCTGTAAGCCACGCAACGGGGAATCGCATTGAATCGGTAGCGGTAGAT
>DSAU01000052.1 GCA_011046315.1 bacterium | reverse complement strand
CAATGCAACAACTTCTCTGCTCTGCCAAAGTCAATTTGATCAATTATCAAAGAACTGCGCATAACTACCGCGGAGCGGTTTCGTTCAACATATAGTTATACCTTTTATCCGTGTTTACTTATTATTTTAGACAGCGCTAACCTATTGATTAACTGCCAATATCATCTATTTCGATATGGCTACATTTAGGAAAAAATGTCTATATTTAGGCAAATAATTTTAATTTGCCTAATATTAGGAAAATCATTTTCCTAATAGTGGACATTTTTTTAGTTGGGTCTTTATTATGCTTTTTCCTAATATTAGACATAATGCTATTTTGTTGTAACTATTCTATTTTCTAATCCTAAATCCACTGCTTCTTTATAAGGCAATTCCCAGAGCTTTATGTTGGGATTCCATTTTCCACCTGCTGCTTTTATTAATCGGCCGATATGAACTTCCCCGTATTTTACTCGCAATCCAATCAGTTTATTGGCAGGTATTCGATTATGGTCTATCTCCCATGGCTCATCTTCTACCACCAGCTCGACAGTTTTTATCTTTCGTTTCTTTTCTGAATCATATTTGTATCTCACACAAGTCAAAGCATCACCATATTTCTGCAACCACTTTTTAGTACCAGGCTGCCCTACAACAAGAGTCTTTTTGGTAATAACACTCATGAATTTCTTATTTTATTATACAGATCCTTTGAAGAAATTACTTCATTTAATCATTTGATCTCATAAAACTATAAATTATCTGCAGGACTTTTTACGCCCATTCCTTTAATCACGTGAGTATAAATTTCAGTCGTTTTAACATCCTTGTGGCCCATCAACTCCTGCACGGTGCGAATATCGTATCCATCTTGAAGCAAATGTGTTGCGAATGAATGTCGGAATGTATGGCAGGAACCATGTTTCGTGATATCAGCTTTCTGTCTCGCTTGCTTCACCGCTTTTTGAAGTACTGTTTCGTAGATATGATGGCGACGTCTTATCCCACTTCTCGGATCAGTTGAAATCTGTGTAGCAGGAAATACAAATTGCCAGCCGAATTCCTTTGCAGCGTTTGGATATTTTCTTTCCAAAGCATAAGGAAGATAAACCGATCCAAAGCCATCCTTCAAATCTTTTTCATGTAATTTCTTAACGGTTGTTAAATGTTCTTGAAGTGGCTGTTTTACAACTTGCGGAAGCACTGTGATTCGATCCTTATTTCCTTTAGAATCTCTTACTGTAATCTGATTATATTCAAAATCAATATCTTTTACCCGTAATTGCAGACATTCGGTCAGCCGAAGTCCAGCGCCATAGAGCAGATTGGCCATGATCCAATTCATATCTGAAAGATGCGCTAATACCGCTTTGGTCTCGGTTTTGGTGAAGACCACTGGCTCGGTTTCCCGCTTTTTCGCCCAGACAATATTTCCAAAATCACCCAACTCAATTTTTAGTACATGCTTGTAAAGAAAAACAATGGCGCATAAGGCTTGATTTTGGGTGGATGCCGAGACCTTCTCATTAACTGCCAGATGAGTAATGAATTGATTGATCTCTTTTTCGCCCATCTCCCTGGGATGGCGTTTATTATGAAATAGAATGAATCGCTTTATCCAGTGGACGTAAGCTTCCTCGGTCTTCATGCTGTAATGTTTGGTGCGGATAGCATTCCTCACCGCATCCAATAATTTTGGTTTTCTAACAATAGCAGGATTTTGGCTGTCATGAGACATGATTGCTCCATCACTTTAATAAATGATGTATTCCTCTCTGCTCAATCGCGGTGCCTGGTGAAAATCGGGAGGGGATTCGCTTGTATTTGCAGAGCCATTATAACATATTTTTACTAAAAAGTCAAGAACAATTTTAAAATTTAAGCGAGCTGTTACACGCGAAAAGAGCTCATACAGGCAACGAATAATCGATCAATTGCTAAATAATATATTTGTCGGCGTACTCAAAATAGTGAGCCAGTTTGGTATATTGGTATGGCGGTCCTTATGCTGGTGAACTGCGATTTCACCATCAATTAAAACTGTTTGGATGGGTGGGAAATCATAAGGTTACAATTTTTTGTTTCACAAAAGCTTATAAACTGAACGGGCATAAGCGCCGCCTAAAAACATGCCTCTGGCATCAACCAGCCGTCTTCGACTTCGAGCTAACCGGCACTGATAAACATCGGACGCGTAGCGCACAGCGCCACCACCGCATGAGCGCCGACCGACAGGTCGTTCGGCAGTCGATGGTCCGTCAAAATATCCTTTAGTTAGTTTGATGTAGCTAAACTTAGCTAAGCCAGCACCTAAAAAATTATTGCTCTCGGAATTGAAATTCACCAGCGCCGAATCTGCCTCTGGCATGATTGCTCAGAAAAAAGATAATTTTTATCTGGGATTGAATTTTTCGATCTCCTTCTCCAGAAAATAACTGACCACGGTTCGGATCACCACGATACCTCCCAGAAAAGCAATATCTTTCAACGTCGGATGCGTGAAGGTGGCGACAATATCTGCCGCAATCATGAACTCGAGCGCCAGCAGCAAATACGAGCCAAACTGATGGCGCAGCGATTCTCGCTCACGATAGATCGATACCTGACGTAGGCGCTTGATTTCCAGCTTGAGCAGCCTGAATACCGTCAAAATCACCCCCCAGATGATGACAACCACACCGATGCTTCCTATAACAACGGATATGATGTGCAAGATTTTAATCATTGCCTGAGCCTAATTGATAATTGATTTGATTACAAACCCGCCCGCTCCAGCCAGTACAGCAACAGAAAAATCAGCACTGCCATCGGAACCACGAAAACCCAGTCATTGACTTTGAACAACCGCGGCAAAGTCACATCGCCAAAATCTCCCTTGCTCAGAATTCCCTGGTTGAGTCGGGGATAGAGTGCGGCAAAAAGTCCGGCGACGATCAAAATGCCGGCCAGCCCACCTACCAGAGCGTCCAGATAGCCGTTGCCGATTGCACCGGCAATGGTGCCGGGACAATAGCCGAGCACGGCAAAGCCGATCCCAAAAATCAGCCCGCCGATGATGTTCTTGCCCACCGAACCGTATTTGGGATAAAGCTCCACCCAGCCCAGGGTTTTCATGGCATAGATGCCGATCATCCCTGTCAGCACTGCTGAAAGCATGATTTTCAGCACGGTGAAATCGGTGAGCAGCAGTTGCCCGATAATCACATCATATTTTGTGGCGCCGCCTTTTTGGAGCAGAAAGCCGAACACAATCCCAAACGCCAACCCCCAGAGCAGGGGAGATCTGTCATTTTTGGGTTTTATCTCTGAATTTTTCGTCTGCATGTTTCCCTCCTGTTAACCGATTATTTTGAAGATAATGTGCGCCATCACAATCCCGCCGATGAAAAAGCAGAATGCCGAGATCCAGCTTGAAACGGCAAGCTGCAGAGCGCCGCTGATACCATGCCCGCTGGTGCATCCGCCTGACCAGCGTGCGCCAAACCCGATGCAAACACCGCCAACCAGCGCAACGATAACTCGTAATGTTGGATCGCTGCCGAAAGCCGATGCCCAGATCGAAGGAACCCACTGCCAGTGAAAATCACCGGACATCAGCGCTGAAATCAGTGAACCGATGACAATGCCCACCACCAGCATCCATTGCCAGTCCACAGCAAGTTTTACTTTCTGGTAGTAAGGTTTCAATTCTACCTTTTTCCCCCGAAACAGCTTTTCGATCATGCCGCTGGTTTTGGCAAAGGTCGTGGAACAGGCGATCGGCTTTCGGGAAATCAGAAAGCTGAACCAGCTCAAAATGCCGATGCCGATCCCCACCGCATAAGGCGACCAGCGCATTTCAGTTAAAATTTCCATCAGATTGCCCTCCGTTGGTTATTCTACATCCCAGTGCTTTTTCACTTCGCTGAAATTGGTAAAGAATCTCGACCCGTGAGGATTAACACAGGCATGGCACTCCCGGGCATAGCCGGCAGCGCTGTAGCCGGTCATTCCGCCGGCAACATTGTAAATATCTTTGAAACCATGCTGTTTGAGAATACTGGCTCCAAGACTGGAACGATTGCCCGAGCTGCAGACGAGCACGGTTGTCTTGTCCTTGTTCAACTCATTGTAGCGGGTTCGCAGATCCGCCACCGGGATATTGATGGCGCCTTTGATATGGTTATCCTCATATTCCAGTGGCGCACGGATGTCCAGCAACACAAAATCGTTGCTGCCGGTAATCATATCGTGCAAGTCTTCGGCTGCAATCAACTCGATGTGACTGGTCCTGAATCCTGCCACAGCCCAGGTGACCATGCCGCCATCCAGATAACCCACAATTCGATCCACACCCACCCGGCGAGACCAGGTATTTGCTTCCAGCGCTTTCTTGTAATCATCCGCCACCAGCAAAATATCTTTATCCGTGGGCAGAACCCAGCCGGCAAAGGTGGGGAAATTGCCGTTGAGATCGAGGTGCCAGGCGCCGGCAATGTGCTGACTGGCAAAGGCGTGATAACTGCGGGTATCCAGCAACACGATATCGGGGTCGCTCGCTCGCTTTTTAAACTCTGCCGCACTCAATTCTTCCATAACAGGAAGATCGGCGAGCCGGGCCGGTCCCTGCCGGTTGATGTCGCTGCAGCGACTGAAATGATCCGGCGCTGGCGGCATATCCTCGGTAAGCGATTTGATAAACTCGGATTTGTCCTTGATCTGCAAGGCGCTGTTGAAATTTCGCTCATAGCCGATGGTGCTGCGCCATTTAGCGGCCATAGCCCGACCGCACAATGAACCCGCACCATGCGCCGGATAGACTTCAACATAATCGGGCAGCTTTAACAGCTTATCGTGCAGGCTGTGGTAGAGTTTCCCTGCCAGCTCCTGTGCGATGTCCGGAAACAGGTCGGGTCTGCCCACATCGCCGACGAAAAGCGTATCGCCCACGAAGGCACCGACCAGACTGTCCGATCGCGATTTGTCGATCACCACATAGCTGAGGTGCTCCGGCGTATGGCCCGGCGTTTCCAGCACCTTTAGCTCCATATCTTCCAATTCGATGGAATCGCCTTCCGAGAGAGGGACATGGTCGAAAGTGCACTCTGCCGATTTCGCCACATAAATTTTCGCCCCGGTCTTTTTCGCCAGATCGATATGTCCCGAAATGAAATCGGCGTGGAGATGGGTTTGAAGGATGTGGGTAATATCCACACCCATGGCCCGGGCTTCGGTGATGTAGACATCCACATCCCGCTGGGGATCGATTACGGCGCAGCTATTCTTGCCGGCGAGGATGTAGGAACTGTGAGCAATTTTTTCGATGAAAAAGTGTTTGAGTAGCATGAAATTTCTCCTTTGAAATTTTTAGTCGTTAATCAATTCATTTCTTGCCCAAAGAGTAAAAATAAAAACTCTGGCCGTCAGGTTAAAAATACCAATTTAATCCGGAATGGTGTTTTTTCTATGTTTAAATTTTATCGAGGAAGAACCACCAACTTATTTATTTTTGGGTCATTTATGACCATGTTTTGTTCCACCAGCCCCTGGTTTTCCTTCCATAACATTGTTGTAAAATCGGGTTGTTGGATAAGCAAAATCAATATCATCATTGGCAGTGAACTGTCGCAAAATGGCTTCCCAAATCGCTTGTTCGGTTCCTCGTCGTTTTCGGGGATTGCTCAAATAGCGAATCGTTAAAAGCACGCCACAATCTCTCGCCGCAGTCCAGACAATGGGCGTGAGCTTGGTGTAAAATATCATAAATCTTTTCGCGGCTTTCAGGAGCTGTTTTTTCAGCATCGGCAGAAATATGTTCGGCATGTTGGTTGGCAATTTTTAGCAAAATTTCCTTAGCTTTTTCCCAATTGCTTTCAAACGTGACCAGCACAGGGATTTCATTCCAGATGTAATAAAATCCCTGGGAATAATTTGCCAATGGATTTTTAAAAATCATGCCATTGGGTAGATGAATCACCCGTCCTGTGGATTGGTCAGCATCCACCCATTTCCCGATTTCCATCAGCGTGAACATGAACAGCCGTTTGTCAATCACATCGCCGGCATGACCACCAATCTCAATTCGATCCCCGACATCGAAAGGACGACGCCACATAATAATGAAGAACCAGCCAGCAAGATTGACGAGCAGATCCTGTAGTGCAATGGCAACTCCGGCGGCAAAAATTCCCAAAAAAGTTGCTGCTGATTGAAAGCCCTGAAACCAGATGCGTCCGATCAGAAAGATGCTCAGAAATGTCAAAACATACGTGATGCTCTTGCGCCAGTGATAGCGTCGGCGAACATCTTTGATCTGACGGTGCAGCAAGAATAGAATAAGATAGCGCAACAGTATGATGATCAGGATGACAAGCAGGGTGTTAATCAGGTGTCGCTGCGCATTGATCAGAATCAGCAGCGTGTTTTGGATCCAGTGGCTATATTTATCAATATGTTGCATAAAAACTCAGATGTCTGTTATCAAAAAAAAGCAAAGCACTGAAAACTTCGCATGGATTTTATTCTTTCTTGCAACTAATTTAAAAACATTTTCTTAATAGCCAATAATTTTTTTTAATTTAGGATAAAATATCATTTTTTCCTTAAGAGAACATAGCTTCGCAAATTGATTTAATGAAAAACAACCACAGAGTCCGCTGATTTCACAGATCAAAATCAAAGAAATCGGTGTCATCTGTGAATTCTTTGGTTAATTTTTTATTGCGAAAACTTTCAAATTTCGATACAATGAATTAAAAAGCTATTGTTTTGAGCGGGATCAGCAACGAAGCAGAGTAGCGCAAAAAATGCCAATGACCATCAATACGAGTTGTGGTCAGAAAGCGAATCCCACCAAAAAAGGGGAATTGCAGTATGGCGAAAAACTCCTCGTTTTGAAAAAGAATATCCACGATCCCTTGCTTCAGGATTCCCCCAACCAATAATTCAACATTCTGAATGGGCATAATTGACAGCCCGGTCTTCACGCGAGCTTGTTCAAAATATTGGATATCATCGTTCCAGGCAGCTTCAGCCAGAATTTTGAATCGCTGACTGAACAGCTTTATACCAAATCCGGCTGAATATTCTCTCTGAAACTGATAGTTTTCGATAACGGGTTCATTCAAATCCCTGGCGTGAGCTGCCAGGGACAAGAAGGACGCTGGCTGGAAAATTAGTCCGACATCGACACTGAATACCTGTTTGGTTCGATCCGACGATTGGACTTCAATAATTTTGTTTGCTGTGCCAATGGAGAGCACTTTTCCACCCACCGAAAGCCCTAATTTATATGCTCGCATAAAATCGTGATCAGTATGGTTGTCCAATGAAAATTGTTGCACCGCAAAAGCCAGATTATTCATCGTTAATGCAAAATTAATCTCATCCTGCTCGCCTGGTTTCAAAAAGTTATAATTGAAAAACGCGCCATCATCATTGGGGAAAAGGCTCAATCCAGCCGCATTGCCTATCATCGCGGTCATCCCATGAACTTCAGTGTTGAAAGACAGACGCTGAAGCTCTGAGACAGGAATATCCTTGATTTGTCCCCAAACCGGGTTTACCAGATTAGTCAAAATTATCAAAATGAATATCTTTTTCATAAGCTCCCCTATTTTTAATAGAGTCGGGTGCCAACGTGTAAATTGAAACTGTTGTAGTCGCTTTCACCGAAAATAAAGTGAATATTAAACGACAGTCCCGCCTTCCAATTCTGGCCCAATGACTATTCCATTCCGATTCTGCTGCCCAGTCCCAATCGAAAATCCGTCGTTCGTTCCTCGGAATCTAACGAAGGAAATGAAGGATAGGTCTTTTTCAGCGTTTTATAAATTAAATGTGTCTCCATTTGTGGCGCAAGAAAAAACTCATAAGCAGATCCTTCTGTTGGATACAAATGGACCGGCATTCCGACTCCCAACGTTGTAATGACAGCAGCGCCGACGGCTTCGATTTGACCGGGCACACTGGTTGTGGAAATAACATTTTTATTTAAACTAAAAACGCCCAAAGTCAGGTTGCCAGCCGCATTTAAAGAAAAGGACTTGAAGGTTTTAAGATTATACCGATTTTCGTATCCAATAACACCGCCAGTCGCGTAATTGGGTCCAAACTGTGAAGAATAGCCAGCCTGGAATGTGTCCTGGCGTCGCTGAAGCGGCGCGGCAGCCAACGGCAAGAGAGCTGTGGTGGCAAATTCTTTTTTCAAGTCAGGTCGGCGAATTTTGATAGAAGTGCCGTACTCGATGCTTCGCAGATCTTTTTTATCTATGGTTAATCTGCCCATGTCAGTGATGAGGGTTAATACATTTCGATCTTCACTGTATAAATAGCCATCAATTCTATTGCCGGTCGTCAGCGTGAGTCTCACGGCTTCACCGCGTTCAGCGAACGGCTCCGACACATATTCAACCAGCTTAACATCCTGCTTGGGAACAGTGAAACGCCCCAAATCTGCCTGCACCATGATCATGGTTGGGCTTTTGGCGATCAACAAACCATCAATCACTTCGCCATTTTTAAGGTGAACGACCACATGATCGTTCAAGGGTTGGCGCAACAGGCTATCGGCAAGGTCAGTCATATTCGGTAGCGGGCTGTAATAGATTTTTTCTACCTCCATGCGACGAATTTTAACCTCGCCTAGGTCATTGGCCAGCGTTATTGAGTCATTGGTCTCCTGTATGATTCTTCCTTCAAGAGACTTCCCATTTTTCAAAAACAACGCGGCGTTTTGTGAATAAAGTAGGGTTGAGTTAACCGCAAAAATAAAGAATGCGAAAGCAAGGATGAAGCTTTGAATGTTTAATGTTGTCCTGTTCATAATAAAACTCCAAAGATAATCGTTTGATTTGAATTTATCTGACGAAAAACGTCCAGATCAAACTGCGCGAATTTATATCCGGCGTTATTTTGATATTTTTATCGACAATTAATGTATCGTTTTTGCTGTAAGCAGCAACCCACCAATAATAAACCGATCCAGGATTGAAACTTGATCCCTGGTAAATAGCTGTGGTGTCGATTGATTTTTGAGATGTCCAGATCGTATCTGCCAGCGGCGATTTAGCGACAAAAACTTTATACCCCCTTGCATGTTCCACCGATTTCCAGGTGAATACATAAGGCGGTGTGAATTCAATGCGATTGCTGGGGTTGGTCAATTCGACTTTTTCCATAATTCGATCACCAGCAGCCGCGCTAGGCAGGCTGGATTTCAGCCCCAGATCGACACTGGTGACTCTGTAATAAAAAAGATCCCCAGGTTTGACATTGCGATCAAAATAGATGCCAACTGTCGTGGAGTCGATAAGCGATGTCGAGTCAGCTCGAAAAAAGGGATCAGTTCCACGATAAATGCGAAACATCATTAGATCGCTCACACTGGGCGGCGTCCAGGTGATAACAAACTCAACCTGGTTGAGATTCGGATAATTGTGACCATAAACAGTGACGTTCGTTGGACTCGCTGGCGACGAGATGTTGATCGGACGAACATCAATAACGCCTGTTGGCGCGCTTTCATTTCCAGCAAAATCAATGGCAGTCAGATAATAGTAATAAACCAGATCATAGGAAAGAAAAACATCGACAAATTCGGTTTGTTTTGTTTCGCCGATTCTAACAAAATCATTCATGTCGCCAACTGACCGATACAAGATGTATTTATCAAAATCTGGTTCCGTATTTTTTGACCAGCGGAAATGCGCCTGTCCATCGCCGCCGCCAATTAGTGTGAAATTCGCTGGCATGGCTGGCGGCTCAATGTCAGCCGGAGCAGTAATTTTGCCACAGGAATTGAAAAAAAGCGACAGGCTAATCATGAGTAAAATTATGAAGAACCTTGTTGCTGCTGATGTAAGAGAATGGGAAAAATATTTCATAAATTTTTCACTCCGTTGCTGATAAAATCGAGTTCACTATTTTTTTTGATAATTTTTAAAAGCTCCTCTGTTGTCAACACTCCAGAATATCGGCGAATTAACTTGCCCTTTTTGAACAACAATAGGGTTGGCACCCCATAAACATTTAGCTTCTCCGACAGTTTCCGTTGCGAATCCCAATCGGTTTTAAATATCTGTACCTTGTTGCCGGCACGAGAGAGGATTTCACACAGATGTTTAGATACGCTTTGGCATTCGTCGCACCAGGATGTCCAAAAGTTGAGCAGGATTAAACCCTGACTATTTAGCACTTTTCTGGTAAAGTCCCAGTCGTGAACTTTTTCAAACATAAACCTGTATTCCAATTTAGTTTTGTTAATTATCATAACTGTTAATACAAATCCAATGCCAGCATTTTTTTAGGCAATTTGATTTTAAAACGGATAAATGGGAGTTTATTAGATGCGTTAAAATGACAGCGGATAACTATGTTAAATTTATGAGAGATGAATATACTGCTGATTTCGGATCCATCGAACCGATCCTGATAAATTTGGATGGGCGACCTGGATTGATAATTTACAGGACTGTTGCATGCAACACACTTGTTGCAACACTTTTGTTGCAATTTCAGCAACACAAATAAAAAGCAACCAATCGGGAAAAGCCAGAACGAGTCAACTCCTGAACTGTGAATTATGCCAATTAATACAATTTCGCTAAACCGCCAGGGCCGACAACTGACATCAGATCAACCTGGATAAGCCAGTTAGAACGAAGTGGAAATCCCGTTTTCGGGGAACCAAAAAGAAAAATTAGCTCACAAAAACTGAACGAACACAAAATTGAATCCCAAAAGACTTATTTTTGTGTCGTGTTCCGTTTTTGTGTCTGAAATATTGTTGCTCGTTGGGCAAGAAAACAACTTTTTATGAACTAATTACCGAGTTACCTATTTGCCTATTTAACCAATACCCAATTTTCCAATCACCTTATAATGCCAAATTCTTTCATTTTTCGCCAGAGGGTGGTGCGATGCATTCCCAGGCTTTGGGCGGCGCGGGAAACATTCCCATAAAACGCCGATAGGGCGCGCCGAATATCTTCTTCTTCCGTATTTAGATCAGCTTCTGACGGCGGGGGAGGCGTCCCATTCTGTCGGGTGTGACGAATTTCAGGGGGCAGACAATTCGATTCGATAATTTTTCTGTGTGATAATGCCAGCGCATGTTCGATGGCATTTTCTAACTCCCGCACATTGCCAGCCCAGGGATATTGCAATAGCAATTCTTTTGCTGCCGGAGATAATCCGATGAGTTTCCGATTATAAAGCATGTTGAATCTCTCCACAAAATGATCGGCAAGAAGTGGAATGTCCTGACGTCGTTCTCGTAGCGGAGGCAGATTGATTTGAAATACTTTGAGCCGATAATAGAGATCTTCTCGAAACTCCCCTCTGGCAATCAGTTCGGTGAGGACTCGATTGGTTGCAGAGATAATCCGGACATTTACTGGAATAATTTCAGAGCTGCCAACTCGTTCGATCACCCGCTCCTGAATCGTCCGCAACAGTTTCACCTGAATATCCAGCGACAGTGTTCCGATCTCATCTAAAAAAATAGTTCCGCGGTTAGCCATTTCAAACCGGCCCTGGCGATCTTTGATTGCGCCAGTGAAAGCGCCTTTGACGTGTCCGAACAACTCGCTCTCCAGTAAGGTACTGCTCAAAGCAGAACAGCTAACGGGTATGAATGGCATATTGGCGCGATGGCTGCGTTCGTGAATTGTGCGGGCAACGATCTCTTTTCCCGTACCAGTTTCGCCATAGATCAATACC
The DNA here is from genome assembly GCA_011046315.1 of bacterium. GTDB lineage: Bacteria > Zhuqueibacterota > Zhuqueibacteria > Thermofontimicrobiales > Thermofontimicrobiaceae > Kaytiofontadaptatus. The sequence continues at coordinate 9,453 of DSAU01000052.1, read as the reverse complement.
GTGGTATCGTACTGGGCGACAGTTTCAATGAGCGAATAGACCTCTTTCATCGCCGGGCTCGCGCCGATCAAAGCGCCAAAGCTGTGAAGCAACATCGCCGTCTTCCGCAGGCGGGTGACCTCTGAAATATCATGAAGCACCAAAACAATGCCAAATTCTGCCTCGTCTGATGGGTTCGTAAGAGCCGTGCTTACCAGATAGGTCCGCACTTCGGCGTTTTGATCTTCTATTTCCAGGGTAAAATTTTTCACGGGACGCCGGTTCTGGATCGTCTCTTCGATTAATTTTAAAATACCCGGAAAATGAGATTCGAAAATTCCTTCCGCGTTTTTGCCGATTATTGAATGGGTATTCGAGCCCAGAATTGCACTGGCAGTTCTGTTGATCGTGGCAATATTCAAGTTTGGATCAAGGATCGCGAATACACCGGTGGGCATTGAATCAAAAATGACAGATAGCTCATTGAATTTTTGCACATATTCCTGCAGCGACAGTGATGGCTGCGGGGTATTCCCTCTTTTTGATTTTAGCATAATTATGAACCTCAATACTTTGAAACGTTCAAGTTTTTTTTAAATGCACTCATAAATGAGTCTACTCTGAAAACTGCGAATTACCTAATTTCGCTAATATTAGGGAGCTTAATTTCGATAAAGCCAATTCGCGTTAATTGGCGGAATTAACGGTTTTAAGCCTTTTTATAGTAAACTCATAAATAAAAAAAATAAAACACCATCACCACCACCAAGAAATCACCGTCATTCCGCCGTCGGCTTTGAAATAATCGGCGTTGCGATAGCCGTCGAATGACATCAGCAGCGCATTGACCTGGTGCGTGTGCAAAATAAAGGAATTTGCCGCACACATACCGCTGCCATCAACGCCAGAGGACGGGGATCGAGCCCGCTGATTTGAGCCATGCTCATCACCAGCGGCGCCAGCACCACAATGGCGCAAAGAAAATAGAGAGAGGCAACCCCCCAGGCAGCAAAAATTCCCAGGAATGTGGCGGCTGATTGAAAGCCCTGAAACCAGATGTGTCTGTTTTACAAAAGTTTTGAATCCAAACTGCTGTTTATTATGGCGAGCGACTGATCATAGACAGAATCGCAGAGCAAGCAGGTGGTTTGTCCTGCGCTTCTAAAAATACATCCGCACAATCAACAACACAAACGCTACAATCAAACCCGCCTCTAATAAAAAGAATCCCCATTCCAACTGTCGCTGTTTTTCCATAATAGTGCTTTTGCAAATTTGTTGAATATTTTCCGGTGAATGCAGGTAGAGGACTAATTTTTGGGTCATTACCATCTGCACGCAACAATTGAGAGCGGTTAGCCAGATGAGTAGCGGCATAATAAACAGACATTTGCCCCAGATTGACCAGTTTTCGGGGATGAATTCAGCAAAGCCCAAAATACCGAAATAGATCGCCTTGATCACACCCAGCGCAGAAATCAGCGATGAGGCTGCCGACCGCACCCCGGATAGCGAGCCCGTGTGACCATTTTCCGACCCTGTTCCAGCCAGAACGCATCGTCGGGCGCCGAAGCCGGGCTGTCGTAAATAATATCGTTTTGATCGGACATGGATTTTGTTCCTTTTTTATTTTTAGACATCCCCTTGAATCCTCCCGCCAGCCGGCGAGGGGACTTTCCTGGATTCCTCTTTTCGAAGGGGGGATGTTAAATTCACACCAATCCTACCCCAAATCTCCCTGCCTCAGCCGAAAATCCTCTATCATCTGCCACGTAACGATCACATCCGCAGGACAGCATTTGCAGCGCAGAACGTACCGCTCCTGCAGTTGGCTGGGCTGCGGCGGCTGGCCCTGTTGGCGGCACGAGTGATAACGACGCCAGTGAGCAGTTTGTCCAGATCGACTTCGTTTGTGTGTTTGTTCGCGCTGTTGCAACGGACTTTGATGGTGTTTGGCATGGTTTAGGTCTTTTATTTTTTGTGGAGTGTGGTCCCGCCAAAACGCATTGGCGTTAAGTTAAGCAATATGCAATTATCAAGATTCGACAGATTAATTTTATAATATAATAATATTTTCTTGATTTTTCTGCAAATATGATGTATAATTAAGAAAAAGGTTACTATTCAGCATTGAGCTGCCATTCCTGCGGATGCAGTAATCCCCTCAGATATCCGTTTAACTAAATCATTGTATAAGTGTTTCAATTCTGAATTCATGTTTTGAATGACATTTTCCTTATATTCCCGCTTCCATTTTTGTATTCTTTTTTAATGAGCTATCGCGGCTATTAAATCATTTGTGTGGTACAGTTTCAACTGCCCAGTGGTGGTACATTTTGAAGTGCACGGTGACAGAGCGCCAGGTCTATCATTTTGACCAGTAATCGACCGTTCAACGATTGGCTGACTATATTTCCCGATCCTGTAATCGCCAACGCCATTCAGGATCGGTTAGCCCATCATTCTCATCATATTTTGATCAAAGGAGAATCGTATCGAAAAAAAATTAGTCCCAAAGTAATACCTTAGTCATCGGTGGAGACGCAGACTGATGCCATCGCTTTATTTGTAACAATATTAAAAATAGGTAGCTTTATATAAAAATTTTATCATCTGTCAAATAATCAGATCATCAAGCGATGGCATCAGTATTCCACCTGTAAGTGAGGTGATACGTCCCAAATTTGAAAACGCTTGACTTTGTAAATTAATCTTTTTATTATTCCCTTAATTCACAAAACAAGTGGGGAATATCATGAACCTGGGACTGGGGAATATGATGGACTTTGACATTTTTCGGTGTTTTATTTTGCGGTTTCGCCACGCTGGGTAATGTGATAAAACAAATTTGTCAGACTGCAGTTTTAGTATTTTTGATATACTTTGAAATTCCGATACAACCGGTTTGATATAAATTTGTCAATGCTGCAAAAACGCCATTATTTTTTACTAAAAAAAATCAACTCAACCACCTCATCCACCTTATCCACCAGATGAAAGCACATGTCATTTTTAATAACCTCAGGCAGTTCAACCAGATCATTCTCATTTTTTTTTGGCAGCACGACTTGCTTAACACCGGCGCGCCTGGCGGCGAGGATTTTTTCTTTTATCCCGCCGACAGGCAATATTTTTCCGCGCAGCGTGATCTCACCGGTCATGGCAATTTTTTGTTTGATTTTCTGTTTGGTGAGCAAAGAAATCAGCGCTATCGCCATGGTGATGCCTGCCGAAGGTCCGTCTTTGGGAATCGAACCGGCGGGCACATGAATATGAATTTGGCCGCTCTCAATTTTTTTGGGGGCAATGCCAAACGTCTTTGCCTTTGTCTTTACATAAGTCAACGCCGCTTGTGCTGACTCTTTCATGACATTACCCATCTGCCCGGTCAAAATCAATCCCTTTCCAGCGGACAGCTCGGTGCATTCCACAAATAAGATGTCTCCGCCGTAAGGGGTCCAGGCCAAGCCGGTTGCGATTCCGATATCAGTCATTCTGTCAGCGATCTCTGAGTAGAATTTTTCAGGTCCCAAAAATTCAGTGAGATTTTTGGCAGAGATAACGATTTTTTCGGGATTGCCGCTGGCAATGGTTTTGGCTGCCCGCCGGCAAATTTTAGCGATCTCCCGTTCCAGATTTCGCAGTCCGGCTTCACGGGTAAAATCGCTGATCATTTTTCGTACCGCGCTTTTGTGAATGGAAATTTGCGGTTTTTTCAACCCGTTTTCCGTGATCTGTTTTGGGATGAGATATTGAAAAGCAATGTCCAATTTTTCCTCGGCGGTGTAACCGGGCAATTCAATCACTTCCATACGGTCCAGCAGCGGCGATGGGATGGGATCTATATAATTTGCTGTAGTGATGAAAAAAACTTTGGACAAATTAAAAGGCACGTCGAGATAATGGTCCGAAAAGGAAAAGTTTTGCTCAGGATCGAGCACTTCAAGAAGCGCCGAGGCTGGGTCACCGCGAAAATCTGTGCCAATTTTGTCAACTTCATCGAGCATAAAAACCGGATTGTTGTAGCCAGCGTTTTTTATCCCCTGGATAATCCTGCCGGGCAGCGCGCCGATATAAGTGCGGCGATGCCCGCGAATCTCGGCTTCATCTTTGACGCCGCCCAATGAAATTCGCACAAATTTCCGGCTCATAGCGCGGGCAATGGAACGGCCTAATGAAGTTTTCCCCACTCCGGGAGGCCCCACAAAGCACAGGATCGGTCCTCTGGTATCCTGTTTAAGTTTGCGGACGGCGAGGTATTCTAATATTCGCTCTTTTACTTTAATCAGATTATAATGATCCTGGTTGAGGATGCGTTCGGCGTCTTCGAGCTGAAGATTATCATTACTTGACTTGTTCCAGGGAAGGCGGATCATCCAATCCAGATAAGTCCGCGATACTGTATATTCAGCAGCGCCAGGCGGCATTTTCGAAAGCCGCTCCAATTCGCGAACTGCCTCTTTTTTTGCCGGCGATGGCATTTTGGCTTTTTCGATTTTACGCCGAAGTTCATTGATCTCAGATGCTCGCTCGTCGCCTTCACCGAGCTCCTGCTGAATGGCTTTTAATTGTTCTCTGAGATAGAATTCACGCTGATTTTTTCCGATTTCAAATTGAACCTGGGTTTGGATTTTGGAGCCCATTTCCAAAACCTGCAGTTCGCGGTTGATAAATATCGTCAGTTTGGTTAGCCGATCCCTGATGTTTAGAGCTTCTAAAATTTGCTGCTTTTCAAATAGGGTCAAATTTAGATGGGTAACCAACAAATCCGCCAATCTTCCCGGGTCTTGCATGTTCATAACTGCAATCTGTAATTCATCAGGAAGATAAGGAACCAGGGTCATGATTTTTTGAAATTGTAGCGAAATGTTTCGCATGAGCGCTTCAATTTCAATGCCCTTGCCTGCCATTTCACGGACTTGTTTTACCTGCGCCATAAAATAGGGTTCGCGTTGAATATATTTTTTAATTTTAATTCGCGATAATCCTTGAACCAAAATCCGGGTGCTGTTGTCGGGGAAGTTTACTTTTTTGATAACATGCGCCGTTGTGCCAAGCTTGAACAGGTCGTTCGCATCAGGGGATTCGTTTTCAGGTTCCTTTTGGGCGACCAGCCCCAATAGCTTGTGGCTCTCCATCACATCATCGACCATTTTCAATGATTTGGAGCGGGCAATAATCAATGGTGAAACCATGTGCGGAAAGATAATAAAATCACGCAGCGGTAATATCGGTAAAATATCCGGTATGAGAATGGGATCGGATTCATCGACATCTTTTAGTCCGCTAATATAGTCATCTTGCATTCAACAACTCCCTAAAAACAGAACTGTTTCCAAAGTAAGCTAATTTGAACCCCAATATAACCATCTTTTGATAAACTTACAATAAAATAAAAGTTAAATTTTGATAAGATTCGGTCGGTAAATTCGCCTACTTTTCCTTTAAAAGTTTTTTAAAATCTTCGTCTTTGCCAATTCCTACCAGGATATCGCTGTCTTTAATGATATGGTCTGCCCGAGGCACAATGACCAAATTTTCCGGAACCAACTCTTTGATGACGACGATCTGAATTCCATAACGGTTAGCAATGTCTAGATCCCTGAGTGATTTTCCCATAAAGGAATTAGGCGGTCCGAATTCAAGTATGGAAACGCCGGGACTTAGCGGGATGGCGTCGAGTACATTGATATTTTGCAGACTTTTTGCAAACCGAAAGGCGACATCTTTTTCCGGAAAGATGACCGATGTGGCGCCAATCCGGTCTAAAATTTTCCCGTGATCCTCTGTAGATGCTTTGGCAATAATTTCTTTAACGCCCAGCTCTTTCAGATACAGGGTAACCAGAATGCTGGCGTCAATCTGGTCGCCGAGGCTGACAACCACAACATCAAAATCCGTGATGCCGATACTTTCCAAAGTCTCTTTGTCTCGAGCATCGGTGACGATGGCTTTAGTGACAAAATTTTTTATTTTATCAATTTTTGATTCGTTGGCGTCTATCGCCATGATATTTAGCCCGGCTTCGTTGAGGTATTTGCACAGATATTCTCCAAAGGTGCTCATACCGATTACTGCAAATTTTCGCATAATTTCTTCTCTTAATTTATCCGACTAACACTTTTTCTTCTGCATATTTGTATTTTGGCGCTTCCTTTTTACCGATTGCCAGCGTCACGGTCAATGGTCCGAGCCTGCCTATGAACATGGTGATGATAATAATTACTTTGCCCATTGATGACAATCCAGCCGTTATCCCGGTGGAAAGCCCGACCGTGCCGAATGCGGAGACGACTTCAAACAGGGTTTCCAGAAACAATCCCCGGCTGTTATGGTGCGATACCCCACCAAATTCAGAAGTCATTAATAAAATAGTCATGATGGTAACAATAGTTACCGAAAAAATAGCCACCGAAACAGCGCGTGAAACGATAACCTCGGGAAGTCGGCGATAACCAATGTTCACGCTCTCCTGATTTTTAAATCTGGCAAACAACATCGACACAATAACGCCGGCTGTTGTGGTTTTGATCCCGCCTCCACACGAGCCGGGGGAAGCGCCGATAAACATCAACATGATGATGAAAAATAGCGTCGGATTGGTTAATATTGAAATATCTATGGTATTAAAACCGGCGGTTCGCGTGGTGATAGATTGAAAAAGCGGAAACAAAACTTTATTGACCGGAGATTGATGGGATAAAATATTCCGCGATTCGAACAGGTAGATAAAAAAGAATCCAACTATAATAAGAATAAAAGAGATAATGATTGCTATTCTCGAGTGAAAGGAAAAAGCAGCGCTAGTTCCCTTTTTTAGCGGATTAAATATTTTTTGTTTTAATTCATAGAGAACAATAAATCCCAATCCCCCGAGAATGATTAATATTATCAAAATCAAATTAACGGCGATATTTCCCTGATACTGAATAAAGCTGTCATGATTGAGTGAAAATCCGGCGTTGCAAAACGCTGATATTGAGTGAAACAAACCATGATAAATCGCGTCCGACAAGCTCATTTGATCCCAAAACGCCAGTGTCAACAGAATGGCGCCGATGATTTCAACGAGAATGACGAATGTGAAAATTGTTAACAGCAATTCCAAGATGTTTTTTACCGGAAATTGAGTCAGGCTTTCCTGAAGAACGCTGCGATCGGCAATGGAAAATTTTCCAATAATTAAAAAGATAAAAAATGTAGAAAATGTCATGATGCCCAACCCGCCCAACTGGATGAGAAGCAGAATGACCAACTGGCCGAACTGGGTAAATTTTGTGCCGGTATCCACTACGATCAGTCCCGTGACACAAGTGGCAGATGTGGCGGTGAACAGGGAATCGACCAGAGAAAGCCGGTCACCGTGAACCGCCTGCGGCAGCGAGAGCAGGATGGTACCAAGAATGATAACGATGAGGAAACTTGAAACCAGAATCCTGGAAGAGCCCCAAAATTTTTGCTCGCTGGGATTTTTCATAATTAATTCTTGCCCAATAATTTTCGCAGTTTTTCCAACTCTTTTTCCTTTCCGGCGGCGACCAAAATATCGTCGGCTTGAAATATTCGGTCCGGATTGGGCATTTCATTGCTGGGACCGATGTCGCTCAACTTTTTTTTAACCGCCAGAATAGTGATGTTGTATTGTGCCCGAATGTCAAGTTGTTTGATAGATTTTCCGATAAAACTATCAGGGACCCTGATAAAATCCACCTTAAAATCACTGGGGAGTTGAACCAGGTTGCGCATTTTTTCGCTGCCCAAATCGCGAACATATTTGACGCCGATGATGTCTTTTCTTAAAATTTCACGATTGTAAAGTTTAATGATTTCCTTTTTGGAGACCATTCCGATGAGTCTCATGGATTGGATATTATCCACGACCGGCAGGTGTTCGCTCTCGACCCGTTCAAAGCGGTTCATACAGTCGGCGAGGTTGGTTTCAGGAACAACAAATTCTTCAATCGGATGCAACAGGTCTTTGGCGATAACCAGTTGGTTCAGGCTTTCAGGTGCGCTCAATACAGATTTTACCAGATGGGTCGATAAAGTTCCCATCAGTCTGTTTTGATCGTTTACCACATAGTAATAAGCTTCCTGACTTTCCATGAAAATTTTGATAATTTGTTTTAGCCTGGTGCATTCTTTGATTGTGGGTATTTTAGAATGCATCAAATCGCCAACCAAGAACGATTTCATGATGATCTCTTCCCGCCCCTGATTAAGGGAAATACCTCGCAGCGTTAATTTCTGGGTATAAATTGAATCCTGCTTGAACCGCCGCGCCAGAACGGTTGCAATGGTGCAGGAAATCATAATGGGCAAAATAATTTTATAATCATTGGTGATTTCAAACAAGATCAAAATCGCAGTAATCGGTGCATGGGTGGTCGCCGCCACCACAGCACCCATACCGACCATGGCATAAGCGCCGCTATAAGCCGCCAAACCAGGAAACAGGTAGTCAATCAAATATCCGAAAGCGCCGCCAGAAACCGCGCCCAGAAACAACGCCGGCGCAAAAACTCCTCCTGATCCTCCGGAGCCAAGCGTTATGCTGGTCGCGAGCAATTTGAAAACCATGAGCAATAGCAATGTATGCCAAACGAATTCTCCGCGCAACGCCATTTCAATGCTTTCATAGCCGCCGCCAAAAACATGGGGACAGATGATGATTATTAAACCAAGTATGGCCCCGCCAACCGGGGTTTTTAAAAAATCCGGAAATTTCAGTTTGTCCCAGAATCGCTCGCTGGCGTAAACCGATTCAATAAACGCCAGACCGACTAATCCGGTCACTATCCCCAATATCATGTAAAAAGGGATTTCCCAAATAGAGACCAGCGAGTACAGCGGTACTGAAAATATTGGGTAATTGCCAAAAAACGCACGCGAAACTGCCGTTGCCATGACCGACGAGATGATAATCGGACTGAAGCTGATCAGCGCAAAATTGCCGATGATCACCTCCAACGCAAAAAACGCCCCGGCAATGGGCGCATTGAAAGTCGCCGCGATTCCGGCAGCGGCGCCGCATCCGACCAAAATTTTAAGCCGCTCCGGCGATACTTTTAACCATTGTCCGATGCTTGATCCCACCGCTGAACCGACCTGAATAATTGGACCTTCCTGTCCGACCGAACCACCAGTGCTGATGGTTATTGCAGAGCTGATCGATTTAACAATTGCCACCCGCGGGCGAATCTGACCGTTTTTCAGAGCCATTGCCTGCATGACTTCAGGAACGCCGTGCCCTTTCGCCTCACGGGCAAAAAAGTAAATGATTGGTCCCACAATGGCGCCGCCCAGCAGCGGGAGCAAAATTTTCCAATAGAATGGGAGATCAGCAAGCGCTTCGAGAACGCTTCTGGAGTCCTGCAGAGCAATTTTTTGGGTGAATATAATCAGCCAGCGAAAGCCAATCGCCACAAAACCGCCGAGAACACCCACAATAACGGCCAGAATGAGAATATAGGT
>DSAU01000166.1 GCA_011046315.1 bacterium | reverse complement strand
ATATAGATGTTGACTCAATTTTCCACCGCAATTTCACATGGTTAGGAAGCTTAAGTTTGGTGAATTTCTGTTGGATTAAAGTTCATCCGGCAGGTATTTTCTTCTTAGCCATAAAAAAATCGGTTGCTTCGTACTACATGATTACGAAGCAACCGAAAATATTCAGTGGAAATTTTGAGAAGGATATTCCTAATAAGTCGCGATTATTATTTTTTCAACGCCGATTCAAGATCCTCCATCATCGCTTTTTTTTGTCGTTCAGCTAATTCAACCCAATCGATACCAACTGTTTCAATTGCTTCATCCCGTGAAACTTTGCCTCGAAGATATTTTCCTAAAATAAGTTCTCGCCAAAGGTGTTTGAGTCCAGTCTTGAAAGCCATAGAAATAATTTCTGACTCATCTTTTTGTGTCTCGCGTTTTAAATTTTCGAGTATTGAAATTGTATTTTCCATTTTATGTCTCATTTCTATTGTCATTGATTTTAATATAATTCTTTTTATGCTTACCAGATTCAAAACATCATTGCAACGCCGCTTCTTCATTTCCATCAACAATCGCCGCGATCCTGTCCCTGATTTCATCCGCCGAGGAAACGCCGGCATTAAAAATATAGCATGGCGCAATTTTAAATAATTTTTCAAAATATCTCTTTTGCTGATCGATCCGATCCATTGATTTAATCAGCAGGTGCGGATTGAAAAACGGGACGCTCTGTACGCTTCCGAGACTTGTTTGTGACCTGCCTTCCTCCAGAAATTTTATCGCGTCTGGCGCATTTAATTTTTGAATAGCCGATGAAATCGGGTCTTTGCGAAATAGCATCACCCATTTAACCGAGCTGCGTTTAACATGTTTTTCCGGCCCGTTCAGCCAATACGGGTCTAACATGGCAATCGATTTTTTCGAAGCTGAAAAACAATAGGGAGCGCCGCGATCCAGTCGGCAATTATCCTCACGCTTGCATTTTTCATTATCGCATTCCTCTTTCGAAGTAACGACATTTTCGCATTTGGAATTGTCGAACAACGGAACCAGTTGAGGATATTTTTCGACAAAATTGGTATGCATCATCAATTTTCGTTCGACTACGTCTGCCAGAGCCTCATTTCCATAGTAGCGCACGAAAACAACATCGTTGGAGTGTAGCTTAACGTCAGGCTGTTTGAGTAATTGGGAAAATTGTCCCATTTTTCCGGTTCCGGGTGAACCAATCAACAGCATCCCTTTTCCATCAATTTCAAGGGACTGGGCGCGAATTGCGTGAATCTCGTACAGCTTCTCGGTTACATCAATCACCATTCCCATCACTAAATTTCGTAGCTGTGGATAATAGGCTGATTTAAAATAAAAAGCAGTGCGGGTTTCGGGATTATAAAACGCCCTGGGTTCACGACCGGTGATCCAATTTACGGCGTAAACAATTGCGTGCGGTTCGATATCGGTTTCCAACTGCGCCGGATAAAAATTTTCCAGCCAAAAATCATAAAGATGCGGGCTGTTGGTGCGCAATTGAATAATAATGCCGGCAATATTAACATTCCACTCGTAATAGTTGCTAAAAGTCATAAAGGCTTCGGATTCAGCCACCAAAGCATCCCTCATTTCCAGACTGATTTTCGGCTCAACTTCCACCGGCTCCTTGCGTTTAGTTACCGTATTATTCAGCGGCTTTCGCGCGGTCTTTTTCACTGGCTGCAACTTGAGCATCGCTTCTGTAATGCGTTCGATGGCTTTTTGGATGTTTTCCATGGAGCTGGCATAGGAGAGTCGAATAAATGGGTCGGCGCCAAAAGCATCACCAGGTACCACTGCGACATGCGCGTGTTTCAATAAATAATAAGCCAAACCATGAGAATTTCTAATTTGATTGCCCTCAAACGCGTGGTCATAATACGATGAAAAATTCGGAAAAAGATAAAAAGCGCCCTGGGATTTGTGGCAACTGATATTGGGAATCTGAGTCAATTTATAATGTAAAAAATTTCGACGTTGTTGAAACTCCGACACCATTTTATTTATTTCAATTTGCGATCCGCCAAACGCTTCCACGCTGGCTTTTTGAGAAATACTGGAAGCATTTGAGGTGCTATGGCTTTGAATTTTATCGATTGCGACGATAATCTCCTTGGGTCCCGCCGCGTAACCGATCCGCCATCCGGTCATAGAATAGGCTTTGGAAACGCCATTAATGACAACTGAATTTTGCTTCACCCGGTCGTTGAGTGAAGATACACTGAAAAAACGGAATCCGTCGTAGACTAATTTATCGTAAACCTCATCGGCGATGATAATTAAGCCTTCATCCACCGCTATCTCAGAAATCTCCTCTAACTCCTCGCGCAAATAAACAGCGCCGGTGGGATTTGAAGGATTGTTTAATATCAACGCTTTAGTGTTGGAGTTTATGGCGCGGGTCAAATCTTTGGGAGTGATTTTAAAACCGTTCTCCTCTCGAGTGGTGATAAAAACCGGCGTTCCTTTTGATAAATTAACCATCTGAGGATAGGACACCCAGTAAGGCGCAGGTATGATAACTTCCTCACCTTTATTCAAAATCGCCATGCATAAATTGTAAAGACTGTTTTTAGCGCCGCTGGAAACGATAATTTCATCCACTTCATAACGCACCCCATAGTCGGTATGGATTCGTTGAATAATTTTTTCTTTCAGATCTTGAATACCAGCATTTGCCGTATATTTGGTAAAGTTCTCCTTAATTGCTTTGATCCCGGCGTCTTTAATATTTTCTGGTGTCGGAAAATCGGGTTCGCCCACACTGAGATCAATAACATCAATACCTTCAGCGCGCATGGCCTGGGCTTTAGCGTTAATTCTCAGTGTTGGTGAAAATCCAATCTGCTGAATTCTATTTGCGAGCATAGTTCAATCTTCTTTAGTTAACTGATTCATTTTTCTGATTAAATTGGTATTCAAAAAAAAACGCATTCGAGTGTGAGCGCTATCAGACCATCGATTATTTTTCTTCAGGCTCGTCTTTTTTGGAACCCGGCATATTTTGCAACAGCTTTTTCAAATCAACACCGCTCAAAGATTCGACCACTGTCGGCAGTTGCGCCAGTACCTGCGCTACCTGTTCAGTTAATTTGGAAACGCCGCTTGCGCCATCGCCGCCGACCATGACAATCTTGTCAACCTTTGATAACGGCTCGGAAACGGCTTTTGCCAGTTCAGGCAACGCATCAATCACCATTTTGTAAATCATGGCTTCATTGTAGTCTTTCCAGGATTCAGCCTTTTTCTGCATGGCTTCGGCTTCTGCTTCGCCTCTTGCTTTAATGAGCTCTGCTTCGGCAAATCCATCCTGCTTTTTGGCTTCAGTTTTGGCTTTTGCCTCTGCTGCAATGCGGAAACTTTCGGCTTCTGCCTCAGTAATCAACCGATATTTAGAGGCATCAGCGGTCTTTTTGACTGAAGATTCCAATTCTTTTTCTTTACGAGTGATCTCCATTTCTTCGATTTTAATGGCCTGCTCTTTTTCGATCAATTTAATCAGCGATTCTTCTTTTTTGATTTTTTGAGCAATGCGGTTCTTTTCCAATTCATAAGAGAGATCAGACAACGCTCTTTTTTGATTGATGTCTGCCTGATATTGAGCACGATGCGATTCAAAATCGCGATTGGCTCTGGCAATCTCGCCCTCAGCTATAAGCTTGGCAATATCGCCGTCTTTTCGAGCCTGGGCGGCTTTGATGGTGGCTTCTTTGTCGGTCTCTGCCTGAGCAATGGCTGCGTCCTTTTTCACCTGGGCAATCCTTGGTTGTCCCAACGAGGCCAGATAACCCTGGGTGTCGCTGATGTCTTTCAAGGCAAACGACAATATGTCCAAACCCATCCGGTCAAAATCCTTCTTCGAATTTTGAATGACTTTTTCAGCAAACTGATCTCGATTTTTGTAAATATCCTCAACTGTCATCGCACCAATGATTGCGCGGATATATCCTTCCAGAACATTGGAGCTAACTTCTTTAATGCCATTGGCGCCGCTTTTGAGAAATTGTTCCGCCGCACGTCTGATCATATATTCTTCGCTGCTGATCTTGATTTGAGCCGTGGCTTCGGCAACAATGTTAACCCCCTGTGAAGTAATTACCTCTGGTGTTTTTATGGTTAAAGTGTAAACTTCAAGCGGTAAAATTTGTACCTGTTCAATAAACGGTTTAACAAAGGTACCACCGCCGATATTCATTCGATAACCGATCTTGCGAACGGTCCCATCCGGATCGGTAACCTTTCGCATCCGACCACCGGAGACGATCAAAACCTCACTGGGGCCCACTTTTCGGTACTGTTTGGCCAGCGCAATAATCAACAGCGCCAATAGAAGAACAACAGCACCAATAATAATCAGTAAATTAACAGTTGAGATATCCATTCGTACCTCCTTGCCGCTCTGTAAGTTAAATTGGTTAATGATGCTTGTAAGCTATCTGTCAGAAAAAACAGGGTTAAATATATATATTTCGCTAATAGATTGCAACATATTTTTTTCTTTTTTTATTTTTGTTGAGATAAAATCAGGGCGGGACATAATTGTTTTTTCAAACAAAATCGGGATTTAGCTATGCTAAGGGTGAATATTAGTTAATGAAAATATTTCTCTCGATCTCAGTTTAGCTCGCTATTTTCACCGGTCAGATGACAGATTGACACAAAAGTGATTGCAGAAATCAGAATGCCATAAAAACTTGGATCCAGCCCGAACGGCAAGCTGATTTTGGTTATCAGAAGCAGCAGCGTCAATCCGCCTCCCAGCAACATGCTCCAGAAGGCGCCAGTTGAATTAGACTTTTTCCAGAAATATGCGCCAACAGTGGGAACAAACAGACCTGATACCATAAACGAATATGCGTAAAGAATCGCATCCAGGACAGTTTGAAAAGATGAGGCGATTATAATCGCCAACACACCGATGATCAATGTCACCAGTTGCGAGTAGCGGATGAGCTTTTTGTCATCATTGGATCGAAGCAATTTTTTCTCAATCAAATCGTTTAAAAAATTTCCCGACGATGCCATTAGACAGCTATCAGCCGTGGACATGATAGCGGAAAAATAAGCTGCAACGACAACGCCGGTTAATCCGACGGGCAACACTGTTTTAATCAACAATGGCAGCCCCATTTCAGGATCTACATCGGGAAAAAGTATTCTGGCGCACATTCCTAAAAATGCTCCGGTCAAAGCCATAATCGGATATTCAAAAAGCCCGGCAATAAACCAGGCTTTTTTAGCGTCATGAACATCCTTGCAGGCATACATTCGTTGATAGAGCGTCATTCCGACCAGCCAGATCGGAATAATAGTTACCATCCAGTTGATAAACTGAACCGGACGAATATTGCTAAACGAATAAAACTCAGCTGGTAAAGCTGACCACAATTTTGTCAAACCGCCGATTTTCTGGATGGCAAAGGGTGTGGCAAAGAAAATGATGCCGGATAACAGGATAATCCACTGCACAGTATCGGTAAAAATTACCGCTTTCAGCCCACCGAGCACAGTATAAACTATAATCACAACCGCGATGATATACAGCGCAAACTCCAACGGGTCCATCCCAAAAGGGGTTTTGGTAATAATTGTTGCCGCCGCAAGCTTAGCCCCGGCTAAAACCTGGCCGCCGGTAAATCCCAGATAACCGATTCCGGAAATCAGCGCCGCCACCAATGCAACCCTGTCATTGTATCGGTATTTCAAAAAATCAGGATAGGTCATCATCGAATGCTTGGCATCAATTTTTTTTATTTTTGGAATAATCAACACTGCGGACATCCAGGCGCCGACCAATCCGGTGAATAACAACCAACTGCCGGAAATACCCATGACAAATCCGAGTCCGCCTAAACCGATGGAAAATCCACCGCCCACATCTGTCGCCACAATGGAAATTCCCACATGGTACGGAGACATCGAACGTCCGCCAATATAATAGTCCTCTGCGTCTTTATTGATGAGAAAATAATAAAAGCCGATTCCAAGCACCAGCGTCATATAGATTCCAAAAATTATAAAATCAACAAGTTGCATTCTATTTCCTCTGTTTTAGTTCGCTAGCGTTGCATTGATGATTCAACTCAGTTGCATTTTGAAATTATTTTATCGAACCGCGACTTTTCGCTGATCCATATCAAGCTGCCGGCTCTGGAACCATGCGCAGATAGCTGCTTTTCCAGCCCATATTTTTATAAAATGAAATTGCATTTTTATTGGCAATACCCACATGCAACGCGACACTGTTGTCGGTGAGCTCCATTACTGTTTCCAGCAGAATCCGTCCGATACCCTTGCCCCTTGCCTGCGGCGAGGTCGCAATATAAGCCAGATGGTATTTGGGCTGAAAATGATCGAACGGACTACGGGTAACCACTGCCAGTCCCAATCGGTTTTTTCCGTTTGTTGCTTCAATGATGAAGCCGGTTTTAGAAGCAGAATTTACTGCCTCGCCTACTTCTTGAAGCGGGTCAGCAAAGTCGTCCATATAGTTTTGAAGGTCATTAATCAGATTGGATTTCTCACCATCGTTGTTGGCATCGACTTTTTGGACTTTGATGTCATCAATTTTCTTGTAAATCATGTTCAGTAACCTCTTCAAATTTTTGTTTGATGCTCTTCGAGTAAACTTCCAATGGGTGAACCGTCTCTAAATTTTCTAAGGCATCGGGTTTTTTATCGACACCATCGATATAAGGTCTCAACTCACCGAACGGTGTTTCGACAATGATTAATCCGTTTCCATCTGAATTCAAATAGTGGTAATCCATCGGAATTTTTCCGTAGCCACCCGGGATATCCAGAATATAATGCGGAATCGCATAACCCGGAATACTGCCGCGCAAATCCCGCAGCATTCCCATTCCCTTGCGAATGCTGACACGAAAATGTGAGATACCTCTGGCTTTATCCAATTGATGTAAATAATAAGGCTTAACTCTGGCTTTAATCAGCGCCCAATTTAAATCTCGCTGAATCTCTACCGAGTCGTTTATCCCTTTTAACAGTACCGCTTGATTTAACAGCGGGATGCCATTATCAGTCAAACGGTTTAAATGTTCGATTGCTGTTTCAGATAATTCTCGCGGATGATTAAAATGCGAAACCAACCACAGCGGTTGATACTTCTTCAAAATCGAGACCAGCTTATCAGTTAAACGGTATGGATTCCACACCGGCATCCGGGTATGGATACGAATCGTCACGATATGTTCCATCTGATGAATGGCTTCCAGAATCGAATCAATTCGTTTATCGCTCAACATCAGTGGGTCGCCACCTGTAAAGATCACCTCGCGAATCTCTTTATGATCATCGATGTATTTCAGCGCAGTATCCATCTGTTTTTCGGTCAACTGAAATTCCTTCTTACCGGCTAATCGTCGCCGAAAACAATGGCGGCAGTAACCGCCACATTCAGGGGTAGGATATAATAAAACACGGTCCGGATAGCGATGCGTCAGCGCCTTTTCCGGTTGATTTCCCAGCGCTTCATTGGTATCGCCGATCGGGTCATCCAGTTCACCCTTTTTGATGTTTAATTCCTTGATATTCGGAATTGCCAGCAGCTTCAAAGGATCATTCGGATCGTCCTTATCAATCAGATCCATGTAGTAAGGTGTAATTTTCATCTGAAACGTCTGGCAGACCTCTTCCAGCCGCGATAGTTCCTTTTTTGAAAGATTGATATATTCTTGCAATTCACTGACCGTTCGAATTGCATTTTTTTCTTGTTTAATCCATTGTAACATTTTTATCTCCTTTGAATATAGTTATCCTATTGATTGTTTTTGTTAAAATTAATTCCTTCATTATTAATCCAAGGATTGGTTAAAAAACGAGGGTGGAAGATGATCAGGAATAAAAGAAAAAAGAATTTTTCTTTTGTGCTGAGCAGTTAAGACACACTCAGGGATTCCCGGAAAAAAAAGTTGATATTTTAAACGCGGCTGTTTGTTAAAATATCGAAAGTCAATCACGATTCAGAAAACGACTAATTTCTCACTATTTTTCTTAAATGTATTTCGTAAAGAATCTCCTTTCCTGCTAATTCATGGTTTGCATCAAAGATTACTTTTTGGTTATCAATATCGATTATTTTAGCGTGTATTAAACCACCATTTTTCAGTTTAATTTTATAGCGATGGCCAACAGCTGGTCGCTGGTTATTTTTAAATTTTGTTTTGTTGACTTTAAAAACAAGTTTTTCATTATAATTTCCATAGGATTTATGCGGCGGTAATTTAATTTTTTTCTTTTCCCCCTCTTCCATGCCTACGATATGGACTTCAATCGACTTATTCAATTCGTCATGCCCCAGTTTGACCTTTTTATTACTGGCTTGATTGATAATTGAACCATCGGACAATTTTTCAAAATAATCAAAAATAATGACATCGTTTAAACGCGCTTCTTTTGTATTCATAATTTTATCCATTTTTATGCCTTCCTTTCTCATGTTATGGCTTTATAGTAAAACATCAGCTACAGGTGAATACTGATGCCATCGCTTGATAGTCGCATCAGTCGAAGTCTCCATCTCTAATCGGGTTAATGCGCTTTATTTTGTTATCAGTTCAATCTTCGTTTTTTTTGCAAAAGTTTTTTTAACACAGTTCAATTAACTCTTACAACGGAAAGGCTGAGGCGAAGGCAAAGGCGAAGCAAGGTTTAAGATCAAAGGAAAAAGATAAAGGATTTTCTTTAATCCTTCGCCTCTGCCTTCGCCTGCACTTTAGTGCGCTGGGAGCTAGTGTGCAAATCACGAAATACTTTGTACCAGAAGTTTTTCTCCCACATGTTCAAATTTCACTAAAATCTTCTGGAAATCTCCGGAACCCTGGCTTACTTTTTTAATAGTGCCGCAATCCTTAAATCCAGGATGATATAATTTTTGCCCTTTTAAAAATGTCCTCCTGGCGTCATAATCCGGGACAGATTCTGTTGTTACGGGCTGTTCACTGTTTGCTAACTTTTTTTTCTTAATTTCAGCTTGTTTCTTTCCCATTTCTGTCAATTCATTCACATTGATTAATTTATAAAGGGAACACTGCTTACATTTAAGCCAATGGCTGTCTGAAGAAGGTCCCGGTCGCATTACCGACATTCTGGTTTCGGTTTTGCAATATTGACAATATATTTCGATTTCTTTGACGTTCGAGACTTGCATAAATAACTACCTCTTAGATATCATATTATAAACGGCTTATCCAATTTTAAATTCATTTTGATCAAATTGATAATATTCACTAAAGGCAGCGGAATGCCGAGATTTTTTTTGATTTAATTCGAACTGCCTGATAAATTTTAAAATTAAATTGGCGGTTATCGGGAATTTTTCTATTACATCTGCCCCGGCCTGGATAATTTCCCGTTTCATCACAAACTCAGTCTGAGTTAAAACTATTACCGGAACTATCTTGTCAAAATCTCTCAGATTTAAAATTAATTCCAAAACATCCAGCGATGGAAGCTCAGTTTGAGTGATCACAGCCTTGAACTTAATTCTCCGCACCATCTCAATCGCCGGGAAACCATCGGAAACTGAAATTGCCTCGAATCCGTTCTGTTCCAGTTGATGGATCAACTCATCTCTGAATTTTGAATCGCTGAGCACCAGCAATATTTTTGTTTTTGACATTTGGAATTACTATTTTATTATTTTGCCTTTATTGATATTGCTTTTATTTTATGCAAAATGAATGCCACTGTCTGGTAAAAAAAACAGCAGTGTTTTTCAGACATCATTTTTTTGATTTTTCGCGACTATTAATTACTCGCTTAATCACTGTTATTTATATTGTTAACGGTTGTAGATTGTTGCTGTTGTACAGTCGGGGAAAAATGTGTGAACATGTTTGGTCAAATAGCGGCGATTGTTCATCATGCCCGATAAACTGGCTTGATTGTAAAACAAACTAGTTTTGTGTGCATTATCTGCACATCAACAGCGTTATGTGTGCAGATAATTCCCCAATGATAAAATACACTCATTTTATTGAGCACATTATTCCGATTTTTTGGAATTATGTTTTTTAAGCTTATTATACAAAGCCCGGCGACTGATACCCAAAATTTCGGCTGCTTTCTTCCTGTTCCCACCGGCTGAGTGAATCGTATTTCTAATAATAATCTGTTCAGCTTGTTTTAGCGTAACCCCTACCGGAAGGATGATCTCCTGTTGAGAATGACTCGCATTGCGAATTCTATCAGGAAGATGTTCCAGTCTGATCTTTTTTCCAGGACAGATCAGCACTGCTCGTTGAATGACGTTTTTCATTTCCCGGACGTTACCGGGCCAGTTGTAACGGTTCAAAGCAAACGATGCTTGTCTGTCAAACCCATTTATAGTTTTATTAAATTCTTCACAGGCGTTATCGAGTAGTTCCTCTGCTAAAATTTCGATATCACTGTTCCGCTCGCGCAAAGGCGGTATATTAATTGTGAACACGCTCAACCGATGAAACAAATCTTGGCGGATGTTTCGCTGAAATTCATTTAAAAGGTTCTCATTGCTGGCGGCAATAATACGCACATCAGCGTTAACAAATCTGCGACCGCCGATGCGTTGAAATTTTTTGGTTTCCAACACCCGCAGCAGACTAATCTGGGTTGCTTCATCCATACTGCTGATCTCATCCAGAAACAGGGTTCCTCCTCGCGCCTGTTCAAATTTCCCCAATTTGGTTTCAGTGGCGCCGGTGAACGCTCCCTGCTGATGACCGAACAATTCGCTTCCCACCAGGTCTCGTGAGATTGCGCCGGTGTTCACCGGAATGAACGGACCTGCTGCTCGATTGCTTCTGTTATGAATTGATTGCGCCACCAGCTCTTTGCCGGTACCGCTCTCTCCGGTAATCAAAACCGTAACATCGTTTGGTGCAATTTCTTGGATACGCTGAAAAACAAGTTTCATTTGCGGCGATTTGCCAGTCAGCTCGTCAAATTTGTGTCTATGTTGAATGACCATCTATGATTTTCTTCTCACAGCTATTAATTGATGTTAAAATTCACCCTTTTTAAGTTTACCCTGTGATCGGTTACTCAATTATGAATGATAATTTAACAAAATTAGACAGTAAAGTCAAGCTGTAAAAAATTTTCTGAAAACAGTCGAAAAAAGCTATTGCTTTTTATTGTCAAACATTTTATATTGAGCACATTAAAACATGATAATAATCGACCAATTCAGGGAAAATTATGAGTGATTCAGTATATCGAGAGGAAGAATATCGCCGTTTTTATGAAAATTTAACCCCGCTTCTCAACGGATCAAATATTGAGCAGGTCAGCCTCAAAAAATTGAAAAAATATGCCATTAAAACCGGTACGCGAACAAAGTTCGGGTCGTACGGCTGGCGTTCATCGGTTTCCAGTCGGGTCGCGCCAAAAACAGTCTATTTAGGCAGCCCTCGCGTCAGACTACCCAAAGCTTCTGAACTCCATAAATCGATCATCGAAAAAGCGCCTGAAGAGCTGCACAAGGTGTTGCATTTAATCCGAACTTTGCCCTTTGTTCATTTACGCCGACAGATGGGTAATAATGATGTTTTCAATCCGATTTGCAATCTCTATATGTCAGTTGCAGATCCCAAAAACTATCGCATTGCCTACATGTGGGGAAACACCTTAAAAAAGCATGATGCCAAACGCCAGGGCCCTGAATTTACCATGATTCATATTCCTGAAGAGCATCAACTGCGGCAACAGGTTCTCGCTCTGCCGGAATATAATTTGAACATCGCACTCGGCACCGATTATATGGGCGAGGATAAGAAAGGATTCCTGCGACAGGCGATGTGGTATGCGGATGAACATGACATGCTCGGTCTGCACGCAGGCACGAAATTAGTTTACATTCGTGACAGCAACGACAACAAGATCAGGCGTTACGGTGTTTTTCTTTTCGGTCTCACCGCGACCGGAAAATCGACCTGGTCCTGTCATCAATTGGGTCTCGACCATAAATCAGGCGAAAGAACTGAAGCGGTGCAAGATGACATTGTTTTTTTGCGAAAAGACGGCTCTGCCTTGGGCAGCGAAAACGGTTTTTTTGTTAAAACCGATGTCGAAAAAGACCTGCAGGAAGCCATGTACTATGCGCTAATCGATAAATCCGCTCTGTATGAAAATGTGATGATCGATGCTGAAGGCAATCCTGATTTTTTAGACGAAAATCTTTGCGCCAACGGTCGGGCAGTGATTCAAAAAAGCAAACTCCGAATCAAACGAGGTCGGCGACTGGTGAGCATCGAGTCTCCAACCATTAATTTGCCGCCGTTGGATGAATTGGATGGCATCGCTTTCGCATTCATTACCCGAAGAAACACCATCATGCCCTTTGCCCAGAAATTGACAGCCGAACAGGCAATCCTGGCTTATCTCTGGGGAGAATCGACCCATAGTTATGCATCGCAACCGGCAAAAGCCGGCGAATCGGTTCGTATTGTGGGAACCGATCCGTTTATTGTTGGTTCCCGGGCGCGTAAGGTAAACCGGTTCTATAACATCATCATGGAGCTCAAGGAAAAATATCCGGAGAAGGTATCGTTTTATCAATATAATACCGGCGGAGTCGGCGAAATTATTGAAGAGTTTATGCAAGGTAACACCAAGCAAAAAAAAATGATCCGCAAAGTGTACCGCGTGCCCATTAATTTGATGGCGGCATTACAGCGCGGCGATCTCAGAGGAACCAATAAATACCAAAAGGGCGTTCTGGGCACTGAAGAGGCTGTATGGTGTGAAGGTGGTGACTTATCAATTCAAAATCCATCCAACTACTACACACAGGAGCAGATCGACGATTTCATTAACGACCTGGTCGCAGGTCGGCGTGAATATACCGAAGAGATCGCCAGCGAAGGTCTGGAAAAGCAAATCATTAAATTTGCTGAAGATTCATTCCACATTGAAAAACGTTCTCGAATATCAACTGCGTACATGGCAGAAAAGGCAGATGCTGAATCTCAAACAAAAAAAATGGTTACGCCATCCGACTCGTGGGTCAGCAAAGCCAGACCTCCCAGACCGACATCATGGAGATAGGTTTTTCATTTTTATTGCCACTTCTTATATTCTGCGATTTTGACATCGCCGAACCGTTATGCGTTTGAGTTTAATCGATCATTAACCGTATAAAATAAAAATATGTCCATTAACAAAAAGCATATCCGCAACTATTTTTTGATCCTGCTTGTGTTGATCGGCAGCACTTTGATTATTTCATACTTTGATTGGGATATCAAATTACAACAGCATTTTTTCGATGAAAACCATCCTGACGGTTGGTATCAAAAAAACCATCTGCTGTGGCGTTGGGCGTACGTTTACGGACCCTATCCGGCGCTGCTGACCGGACTTGTTTCAATTTTTGTGGTAGCGTTTAGCTGGTTCATTCCCCGATTGAAAAATTATCGCATTTATGCTGTCTATTTTTTGCTGACTTTAATTATCGGACCAGGATTGATCATCAACGGCATTCTTAAAGACCACTGGGGGCGGCCGCGGCCACGTCAGCTACAGGAATTTGGTGGCGCCTGGGAATTTCGTGAAATTTGTGAGAAAGGCGTGCCGGGAAAGGGTAAATCCTTTCCTTGCGGTCATTGCTCTATGGGATTCGTTTTCATAGGGTTATACTTTTTACTTAAAAGAAAAAACAAAGCGCTGGCAGTCTCCGGATTAAGTTTTAGCCTGGCTTTTGGCGGTTATATCGGACTGGCAAGAATCGCCCAGGGAGGGCATTTTTTATCGGATGTGATCTG
The DNA here is from genome assembly GCA_011046315.1 of bacterium. Taxonomy (GTDB): domain Bacteria; phylum Zhuqueibacterota; class Zhuqueibacteria; order Thermofontimicrobiales; family Thermofontimicrobiaceae; genus Kaytiofontadaptatus. The sequence goes on along the minus strand of DSAU01000166.1, from coordinate 7,563 downwards.
GTCGGCCGGGGTAACCTGGCTGGTCGCCGCGATATTATATTACGAAATCCTGAAAATCCCTTCTATTTCTTCTAAAACAGCTAACCATCAAAAACCGGGTTCCATTCAAAAACATTCACCATGGAAAACAGCCCTGGTCATCGCGCTGACAATAATTTCCTTGATCACGCTCATTTTTCTTTTTCTATTTTCCAAACCAGCTTACAAAGAATATCAGCAGTCCGTCACAGTGACGCAACCCTTTAATAATCTATTGCTCAGCATTAATTGCCGCAACGCCATCGTATTCATCCGTCCGGCAAATCGCCCGGAAAATGTGGTTCAGGTTCAATCGGTCATGCGCGGATTTGGTTACCCCAAATTTAAATTCGATAATCAACTGACAAAACTGGTGCGCAATGACAGTCTATTCGTTGATTACCGGATAGAAACCAGTGGTTTATTTTATGAATTAGAATTGTCGGTGAATATCGAAGTCGATAGCACAACTATTCGTAAAATCTCCGGAAATGTTTCCCCGGGAGATTTATTTGTTGCGCGATCGCTTCGCCCTGAAAACGTCATCTACGATCTTGATGTCGCTGAACAGCAAATAAAACTTATCGAACCTTAGCGGAGGATTTATTTATGGAACGGTTAACACCAGCCGAGTTAAAGGATTTAATCACATCTGTTTTTTCACCATCAATTCGCGACAAGCGTTTGCTCATTATGGTGGACGTTCCGGATAAAACTTCGCCGGACAATCTCAAATGGCAGATGCGGCGCAGCCTGGCAGCCGACTGGTTTCATCAACTGAAGCTGGTAAAAGATGAGCTACATTTTGAACAGGTTGATATCCTCTATTATCAAAATGTGCACAATAATAACGCTGATCTGCCTGAAATCGGATATTTTTGTCAGGATGATCCAGCGGCGCTAAATATGACCACATTAAAGCAAAATGGCGTCGCTGTAAACTTTGCTGAACTGCTTTCGAAGACACAATTGGTCATTGCGCCAACACAATTTTCAGCCACCGCGCCACTCAAATTATTGGCAAAACAACACCAATTTCGAGCAGCGACAATGCCCGGATTTTCTCCGGAAATGATTCCGGCGTTAAGACTCGATTACAACCAGATTAACCAACGCGTCACCACTATCAAACAGTTGTTAGATGATGCAACTGCTATGGATATTATATTTTCAGTCGCCTCAGGCAATCAACATCAGGTCCATTTTGATCTGCGTTTTCGCAGCGGACATGCCAGCGGCGGTCGGTTTCCGGATGCGGGGACCGCGGGTAATCTTCCCAGCGGAGAAAGTTACATCGTGCCCTACGAAGGCGAAACAGGAGAAAAATCAGAATCATCAGGAGTGCTTCCGGTGCAATTCGAGGACGAAATAGTGCTTTATCAAATCGAAGAGAATATTGCGCAAAAAGTCATCAGCAGCGGTCGGTTTTCAGTGCAGGAGGCGCAAAAAATCCAGCAGGAGCCTGCTTATGGCAACATTGCAGAAATTGGCTTTGGCGTGTTAAAAGACTTTGGCGTCAATCCAACCGGTGAAATTCTACTCGATGAAAAATTAGGTCTCCACATTGCTTTTGGCAGAAGCGATCATTTCGGCGGCAGAGTCGGCGTCGCGGACTTTACATCGCCTGAAAATGTGGTCCACATTGACCGTATTTACATCCCGGAAACCCAGGATCAAGTTATCCCGGAGAAAGTGAGCTTGACATTTGATCAGGGTCAAACAAAAATCCTCATGGAAAATAATAACTATACCATATTTTGAAACTAACGCTATTATTAACAATCAAATACAAGGATTTTCAAAATGGGAGCTCCAAAACGGATCGGAATACTAACCGGCGGCGGCGATTGTCCTGGACTGAATGCGGTCATCCGCGCCGTCGTTAAAACTGCTGTGAATGATTATCAAATGAGCGTGATTGGTTTTTTTGACGGATTTAAAGGGCTGGTTGAAAATCGCCATACCAACCTTGACATTGGGAAAGTTTCCGGCATCATCACTGTCGGCGGCACAATTCTCGGGACAACCAACCGCTTTGATCCGTTTAATTACCCCATTCTCGAAAGCGGAGAGTATGTTTTTCGCGACCGCTCAGACCAGGTCAAAAGAAATTTTGAAAAGCTTGGACTCGAGGCGCTGGTCTGTATCGGTGGGGATGGCACGATGGCAGTCGCTCATAGGATGCTGCAAAAAGGTATTCCGGTCGTCGGTATTCCCAAAACCATCGATAATGACCTGTTCGGTACCGATGTAACTTTTGGTTTTGACTCTGCGCTGACAACTGCCACTGAAGCCATCGACAAAATCCACACCACTGCCCAATCCCATCACCGGGTAATGGTCATTGAAGTCATGGGCAGATACGCTGGCTGGCTTGCGTTGGGATCAGGTATTGCCGGCGGCGGTGATATCATTCTTATCCCGGAAATTCCCTACGATATAGAATGTGTGTGCAATAAAATCAAACAACGCCACTATCAGGGCAAGTATTTCAGCATATTAATAGTCGGCGAGGGCGCCAGACCCAAAGGCGGTGAGATGGTGGTGCGTCAGCGGGTACAAGGCAGTCCCGAACCGATTCGATTGGGCGGAATCGGCAACAAGGTATCCGATGATATCGAAAAAATGATCAAAACCGAGACCAGGGTCACGGTATTGGGCCACCTGTTGCGCGGCGGAGTTCCCACGCCGGCAGATCGACTATTGGCGTCCCGTTTTGGCGTTGTTGCTACCCAATTGGTCGCAAAAAGAAAATTCGGGAAAATGGTTGCTTTGAAGGGACAGGAGATAAAATCGGTCTCAATTGAAGAAATTGGCGGCAAAACCAGGACGATTCCGCTGGATTCTCAGGCTATCTCAGCTGCAAGATCGCTTGGCACCTGTCTCGGCGATCAAGTATAAAAAATAAACAGGTCGTGAATTTTCTCACGACCTGCTTATGCGAAGATCAAATGCTACCATTTTTATTTCTACGCCATTTCCAAAACTTTAGCCACACATTTGTGAATACCCTTTGCCACTTGAGAAATTGTCGGTCCCAACATGTAAGCTGGAGTGGAAACAATTCTATTTGTTTCATCCACGACAATGTCATCAACGCTGCAATCCTGATGCCTCCCCCCCATCTGTTCAATCGCCTGGGCGGTCGCCTTATCATTTCCAATTGTCAGCAGCGGTTGATGTCCACCCAACACTTTCGCCGCCAGCGCCGGAGCAATGCAGATAAAACCGATTGGCTTTTGGGCAGCGTGCATTTGTTTAATAACCTGATCAACTTCAGGATTGACGAGGCAATCGTTACCTTCGGTTGCAAAAGTGCAAAGATTCTTAGCTGCGCCAAATCCCCCCGGAATAATTAATGCATCCAGATTCTGCGCGTTTATTTTTGCCATGTCAATAATGTCCCCGCGAGCAATTCGCGCCGACTCGGTGAGCACGTTACGTTTTTCACCGGTTACAGGTTCGCCCTTGATATGGTCGATAACGTGCATCTGGTCGATGTTTGGCGCCATGCAGATAATTTCAGCGCCAGCTTCATCCAGCGCCAACAATGTTATCACCGCCTCATGCAATTCGCTTCCATCGTAAACACCACTGCCGGCAAGAACAACTCCTACTTTTTTCTTCTTATCTTTTGCCATAACCAATCCTCCATAATTATTCGTTCCCAATTGACAATTTAATATAACAAATTCATCACTACTTGTCAACAATAAAACTGCAACAAAAATTAAAAGTTTGGATTAGTGATGTCATCGCTTGATAACACGACTACTTGACAGATGATAAAATTTTTTAATCAAGCTACCTATTTTTAATATTTTTTACAAACAAAGCGATGGCATCAGTTTACTTTTCCACCAAAGACTGAGATGTCTCAGTTGACAATAATAAAAAGGACTTGACTTTTAATTTTATTTTTATTATTTTTAATCCCACAAAATTTGGGGCTATAGCTCAGCTGGGAGAGCGCTTGACTGGCAGTCAAGAGGTCAGGGGTTCGAATCCCCTTAGCTCCACATAAATTAAAAGCCGTAATACCACATTCGAGATGGGATTACGGCTATTTTTTTTGCCGGAATATATCCGTCAGGCTATTACGATCATCTGTTCGAAAAAAAATACACGCCCATCAAAACATCGAAATGAACCCGATGCTTCTGCAGAATAATTTTTTGCAAACAATAAATTATCTGCGATGGCTGCCGTTTTAACTTGACTTTTAAGATATTATGTTATCTTTTTCTTGCACTTGCAAACTGCACATTTTATGGGTTAACATAGCTTACGGAACCGACTTTAAGCTGAGCCGTTGAAATATCAAACAGATTTCGATATAAATGGATGAACCATCGGAATGGCAGCAATTGATGATATCAGATATTTTATTCTGCGACAACTTCTGTTGTTAAAGAACGATCCTTTTCCCTGGTCAAAATTTGTGGTCCTCTCCCCTACTGATGATGAGTTTGGTTTAACAAAACAGCAATTATTAGCTCACCCCCAAATCATTGAACTGGTTCAACGTCTGAAAGACCCGGAACTGGGTATCGAGTCGTTTCATCACTTGCCGGCAGATTTTCGTATTTACAACTCATTCTATTGGACGCTGCGCTTTATGTCCGATGTGGGCGTGTCGGCGAACGAGCTCGGAATTGCCCCTCAAATCCGTGTTTTGCTATTGCAGCAATCCGAAAGCGGGCAATTTATCCTTCGCTACCACGCTTCGAAACAACATTCCATTGAATTGGTTTGTATGACAGCGCATCTGGCAGATTGTTTGAGCGGGTTAGGTTATCAGCATTCACCGGCAGTGGAAGCTGCCCTCAGCTATTTGCTAAGCTCCCAGCGATACGACGGCGGTTGGAGCTGTGAACGGCTGCGGCAACGCGGTGAAAAGGCTGAAACTGAAACCAGTTGTCCAGCCGCCACCATTTTTGCCATTCGCCTACTCGGCCGATTTGCCTGTCAATTTTGCAGCGTTGCTGAACCAGCTATAGACCTGTTTCGGAAAGGATTTTCAAGCCGAAGTGATTTTAACTGCCGTTATTGCGCTCCAAACAATTTTAATCCAAATAAATTGCGTTACCCACCGCACTATTCGGGTTTGGATGTGTTAAATATTGTGGACACGCTATCCTTGTATCCCGAGCTAAGCCGCGGGCAGATGTTCGAGCAATTGGTATTGCCCGTTTTAGAGCGCTGGAATGGCGATAATTTATTAACATCACAAAAGCGAATCGCTGGCTGGGGCGATTTTGATTTTGCCCATAATCAGCGCCAGTCGTCCTGGATTAGCGCGCTTTTTGTGAGGGCGTTATCACGAGTTTATCTTTCCGATAATAATTAAATTTATCCACCTGATAATTTTTACTTGACATTGTTCAATTATTTAATATATTATCCTTGTCAATGTGCAGCTATCAAAAATTATAGGTTGCGAGATCAATTTCAGGTTTAGTTTTGGCTAAATATTTTCCCTAACCCAAATGGAGATCAATTGAATGGTCTATCTGGGTGCTTTTTGTTTGTTTGTGAGCATGGTCGGGCTTTATGTTTTGCTCTTTTCTTCATTCAGCTTGTTTGAATCTGAAATAAAGCGGAGTGATTTCGTCCAACGTGCTTCCCGCAAAATTCGCATACGTCGCGATATCAAAATTCCAACCGAACCGGTTCGGCAACAACCAAATCCCAGATTCGTACTATTGGTCGAATCAATTCTCATCGGTGAAGTTGTCGGGCTGTTTTTTCTCGCACTCAGTCATAATCCGATTAAATATAAATTTTTAGCAATCAATGCCGCGCTGTTGCTGCTGGCTTCTTTTCTGTGCTCGGTATTGACCCTGTTTAATGCCTGGTTTCGCAAAAAAACCATGTTGCCTTTTCGGATCATTTTGCAGGCGTCCACATTGATTATCGGTCTGATTATTTTTCGAATTTCAATGGGAACTCAATCGCTTTCTGACAGTGTATCAATTGTACGTTCGGCTTATTACATGCGAACTGCAGTTTATGCCTATTACATTACCGTGGTGGTCGCCATTGGTACCATGCTTTATGTCGCCATTAAGGGATCGCCTGATAAATTAAAAGAATTTGATTTTAACAACTATCTGATAATGGTAATTATGTCGGGTCTGGTTATCGGCTCCGGATTGCTATTAATCTACTCAATTCAACTTTTCGGATTTTAAAATTTAACAAGAGGTGTGGCTATGAAAAACCAACTCAAACTCACAATTTTATCAGTTACTATTTGTCTGTTATTGATGGGAATGTCAACCAGCAATCTGTTTGCGCAAAAAACATTTGAAGGCTATTGGGAATCTGAAACCATTACTAAGTCCACAATGCCGGGAATGCCGTCATCAGAAATTGAGACCCAAAAAGCTTTTTACAAACAGGGCAAAATGAAAATTCAACAATTTACAGAAAACAGCGACATCATTTTGCGTCTGGACAAAGACTTATCATGGACAGTGGACCACGCCAACAAAAGCTACCAGGAAGTACGTTTTGAAGACGTGGAAAAAGAAGTCAAAGCTGCAAAATCCAAAATGGCTGAGGAAATGAAAAAAATGAGCCCAGAGCAGCAGGAAATGATGAAAAAAATGATGGGCGATAAAATGGGTTCCATGCTCGGCGACGCTGAAACTCCATCAATTTCCTTTAAAAAGACCGGGGAAACCAAAACCATCAGCGGCTTCAAATGCAAGCAGGTCATGATGATGCTTGACGGCGATCCATTCATGGAGATGTGGCTGACACCAGACTACAACCTGGGTGATGAATTTTTAAAAGTTTATCAAAACATGGGACTTCTCAAAGGTAAATTGCCGAACGACGTTGATCTGAAAGGATTCCCCATTTATACCAAAATGGAAATGGATACGGGGATGGGTAAAATGGTAACAGAGACCACAGTGAAAAAAATTGTTCCCACAAACGTGTCAAACAGTGAATTTGAGCTTCCCAAGGGTTATAAAAAAATTGCTATCGACATGCCCCATTAATTTATGGATAACTTAACCAACTATATTTTCAAAAATTTAAAAAAGGGCGGTGCAATGACCCATCGCCCTTTTTTAAAACTATTTTTTCGATATTTGATTAGCTTGAAGAATTTTTTACCTCATCCGGAAAAGGTAAAAAAAGTTGCACCGCTATTTTCTTCAGCGAACAATAGCGGATCGCTACCGGACTTGATCTTGTGGGAAAAAAATGTTCAACATAATTATTGCGAATTTTCCTCGGCTAAAATTATTGCTCCTACAATGCCGGCGTCATTGCCCAGTTTCGCTCTGATGACGCGTAAATTTTTGGTGATCTGTTTGATCGCATAATTTTTCATTTTTTGTTCAATGGTTTTGATAAAATTGCCACCGGCAGCGGATACGCCTCCTCCGATAATCACGATTTCGGGATCGATAATATTGGCGATGCTAACAATTCCGATGGCAAGATGTTCCACCGTCTCGTCAATGGTTGCCAGCGCCTCTGTTTCCCTGGTTTCTGCCTGCTGAAAAATAAATTCAGTATTTATAT
>DSAU01000167.1 GCA_011046315.1 bacterium | reverse complement strand
GTTTTACAGCATACAGCAGAAAATTTGAGTGGCATCGTCATTCATCAGCTTGCCCAACCAGGCGCCCCGATTATCTGGGGTGGTTCTCCGGCAGCGTTTGACATGCGCCATGGCACCACGCCCATGGGTGCGGTGGAAACCATGATGATCGATTCAGCCTATGCCAGAGTTGGCAAATTTCTCGGATTACCAACTCATGCCTACATGGGATTAAGCGACGCCAAGCTGCTGGATACCCAGGCAGGTCTTGAAAGCGCCATGGGCGCGGTAATCGCTGCACTCAGCGGCATCAATGTCATTTCGGGACCCGGTATGCTCGATTTTGAAAGCTGCCAATCGCTGGAAAAGCTGGTCATTGATAATGAAATCTGCGGCATGGCTTTGCGATTGGTTAAAGGGGTTGAATTACGCGATGGGTTCTGCGATGATCTTTATGGCAATATTTATGAAGGCGAGCATTTCCTCACCAGCGACAATACACTGAAATGGTTTCGAGAGGAGTTTACCTTTCCTTCGATGGTTATCAGCCGGGAAAACTATCAGGTCTGGTTAAATGGTGATAAAAAATCCGCCGGAGAAAGGGCGCATCAAATGGTCAATCAGATTCTGGCAAAATCAGACATCCCCGAACTGAGCCGCGAAGTTATCCGGGAATTGGAAAAATTGATGATTACGGATATGCACAAATATGGAATGGAAAGGCTACCTTCAGCAGATTAATTTTAGAAAAGCTTTTTATTTTTTAGCGGCAAACCGTCAAATAACGTGTCTATGAAACGGTGCATAAACGACAGTAGGTTTCGACAAATCGTTTTTCTTTCGTACTGGATTGCTATTTACTCTGTACCAAATATGAATGCGGCCACAACCATCATAAAAATTAAACCTTTTATAAAGCACAAATATTGAATTTTGAGTCAAATTTTGAAATTTGCAGAGATTTAATCCCGCCTTAGCGGGATCAACTTTTATTTGCGGACGACACCACTTTTGTCCAAAAGCTGTAAATACAATCCCCAGTTGCCCGATCCCTGAGCGACTTTGACCAGTATTTCGTTGCGCCCTTTTTTAACATTCACCGGAATGATGTCGTCACAGGGACGGGCGGCTCGACCGATGTTGAGCTGAAAATATTGTTGTCCGTTAACCGACAGGGCTGCGCCGTCGTCGCTACCAAGCAGCAAGAGAATCCTGCCATCACGCTGTGCCTCTATGGTGGCGTAGGCATACGCTATTACATTCTGGGCTGGTTCTAAAAATTGGGTGAAATCCAAAAATCCGCGCTCGGTTGTGTTGACCGACTGCCAGCGAACATTTCCATGGGCGCTGGTATAATCCCCGGAGAAATTGATCGAACGTTCATCAATAAAAGCTGTATCCAGCGACGTCGTCATGTTCCAGGGAAAGGGACCCAGAATCCACCAATCCCGAATAAATTCAGCATTGATGTCGGCGTGCTGTGAAATTCGATACATCATCCGGTCAGGCAGGTCGATGTGGTATGGCGCGAATTTTTCCGCTAAATCCTCCCATTCATCCCAGTGCTGATACTCTTTTTCCAAGAAATAGAAAGGATACAAACGATATTTATTTTCAGGACCTGGAAATCTGGCAAGGAATTCGTCCAAAAATTGCAATCCCCCTTCATCGATTCTTTTTGAAATTGATCTGTTCAAATGGTTGAGCGCTGCGCTGCCATATTCACTGTTTCCGAAAAAATCGAAAAAAAATGTAATATCATCCATCTGCCAGTCGTTGCTAGAAAGCATCTTTGAAAAAGCCGCCTGCTCAAATGAAATCTCAATCTTATTATTAATGAAGTGGTCGCGGGCACGGATTTCAGCATCGCTTGTTGTCTCGGCCGAAGCAGGGGCGACTTCGAGATGAATTTTTAAAATCGGCGCCGGCGTCATCTGCGGCGATAAAACATTCGCCTTAAAAGAGACGATCAGTGGTTCAGCTGGATTGACAACAACCAGCGTCTTTTCCGCAGGCGCCACCATCCAATTTTCAGGCGCTTGCCAATAATAGCTGCCCAATAATTGAACCTGGAATTGAGTCGGAATAACCAGATTGGTGTCATAGTTTTTTAGGGTGGCTTTCGGCTGGTGTTCCGCCAAATTTGCCACAGCAAAAGTCGCCCGACGTTCCAATTCAAACATTTCATATTCGATATAACCCTGATCGGGAGTCAATCCGTCAGCTCGTAATTCAACCGTGTCGAAAATCGCGCCCTCGATATCAATGGCGCGGCAGACAATCTTTTCCGGCGTCACATCCAGAATCATAAAATGATAAACACTCTGCGCCTTGGCAGTGTATGATTTCTCCACAAAGTCGTATAACGGCGCCCCGCCGCCGGCGCTGATGATATGAACCGACCGTTGATTTTTTTCAGTAAAGCTACCAATGGGATGAGTTCTCAAATAGTAGTGGTCGTGGCCCGCAACAATCAGTGGAACATTCTTTTGATTGAACAGCGGCGTCCAATGATAACGGATGTCGTACACCGGTCGCCTGGGATGAGCGTGAAAAAGTGGATGGTGAAACATGGCAATCCGCCACGGTTGATGCTGATTCGATTCAAGGTCTTTTACCAACCAATCATACTGGGGCGAACCGGGGCTGCCATCTTCGAGGCTGTTTAATCCGATGATATGAACTGAACCATAATCAACTGACCACCACAAATCATCGCCATGTACCGGGAAATGTTCGAAATAGTAGTCCGCTTTTTGCTCATGGTTTCCAGGTGTCGGATAGATCGGAACCCGATGCAGTAATTCTTTCGCCGGCTCAAAAAATTGGGGCTTCCATTGTTCAACCTGCCGCCCGTCAGCTACAATATCTCCGGAGTGTAACACAATATCCGGATCATGGGAAATAATTTGCTGGCAAATTCGGGAAAAAATATGGGGTTGACTTCGAGAGTCGCCCAGAACTGCGATCCGAATCGATTGCCATTCATCTTGCGGCGCGGTCTTGAAACGATAAACAGGGGTTGTTTTATTCGCCCATTGACATTGATAATAATAGCTGGTTCCGGGATTAAGTCCGGAGAGCTGTATTTTGTGAAACTTTGACGGAGCATCCGCGACCTTTTCCTCTATCAATTGATCCGGAGCCAGCCCATAGACTACTTTTCCCACAGCAGGCGCGGTGGTTTCCCAGAGAACCATGATCTCCGTCGGCTTTGCAGACTGTAAATATGGCCCAATTTCAAGCTCTGCTGCACGCAGAACAAAGGTGGACAGGATAATAAACAACAATCCAAATCTGTAGATTTTCTGCATTCAAATTTCTCCGCTTATTTCAAATTTTGGCGCACAATTGATGATCATGTTTTTTAACTTTTGATAGTTTGGCAATTTGTTTCGTGGTAATGACTTTAGTCATTTTTGGTATGATCTCAGTTACTGGTGGAATACTGATGCCATCGCTTGATGATTTGACTATTTGAGAGATGATAAAATTTTTAAATAGAGCCAGCTATTTCTAATATTGTTACAAATAAAGCGATGGCATCAGTGTACGTCTCCACCGATGACTGAGGTATTACCATTTTTGTTGTTAAAATGCGACTGAAGTCGCAACTACGAACAATCATTAACCCTTTTATTTCTAAGATATTAAAATTTGAGTCGAATTTTAAAATGTTTCAAAAACTGGTATCCCACCAAAGAGTGGGATTATTCATTTTTCTGAATCAGCGAACCTCAAGAATTCTTATCGGCTTTTCAAACGAAAAGAAGTTATCAATAGTCGCCGTGGTATTTTCATCGATAAAATAGCTGATGGTACTGGCAAATAATATTTGAGAAATTTTAGCGCTGTCTGTTTTAGTGGGAGCAAAATAGATACGCGCCACCGGTCTGTCGGTGAGCACTGTTTGAAATCGCACCACGCCATCTTCCGCAGACAGACCGCTTACTAAATATAGCAGATCATCCGCCATAGCCGGGTCAACCGCATCGGGCATTCCGATTTCGTAAATCCGAAGTTGGGACGCTGCAAATTCATCATAATCATTGAAAGTCAGGTCAAATCCTTCAAACATCAGTCGATTAAATTCAGCAACGGATATCGGCGTTAACATATTGCCGCTGCCCTCGCAGCTAAAATTCAGCTCAGCTACCTGTAATTGTCCGTTAATTTCATATTCAAGCCGCCGTGTTTCGATCTCTCTTCTAATTTCAGCGATTGAAGTGCTGTCGCTATTAAAATAAATTCGGGCGGTTACCGGCTCGCCAAAATAGGTTTCAACACCATATATGAAACGGTTTTGTGATAAAGCCAGATAAAGATTGTTGTGATCAATACTGTCGAATAAATTGTCAATTCCCACTTCCCAAACCGCCAGCCGCAGCGGATCAGTGTCGGAAATATTTCGAACGCGGAAAACCGCCGGGCTGAACAGCGCCTTTTTAACCCCTTCCTCTGAAATTTCAGTAGAATCATAGTAGATGATCACCCGATGAGACGGCGCAAACGCATCAAGTCCATAAATTCCTGAACGTTCTTTCAAAAAGTTATACAGTGAATTGGCGCTGCCCCAGCATTTCACAGTTTTTAAATTTGTTTGCTCATAAGCTGCCGGACTGGACATCTGCTCGAACTTTCCCCAGCGTTTTTCCAATGTGCTGAACTCATAGCGATCAGCCAGCAGGAATCCCAGTGAAATCAGCGCGACCAACAAGATCGCCGGTAAATATTTTAATTTCATCGAACCATTGATCGAAACTGCCTTCTCTTCACTGCACGATGAAATACATTCAGTACACATCACACAATCGGGATGAGTCACTTTTTCAAATTCCTGAACCGATATATCATAGGGACAACTTTGAGAGCAAATTCCGCATTGGGTGCATTGATTTTGATCTACTGTGATTTTAAAAGCCGGGAACGGGATCGATCTGAACAAACCGACTTCCATTAAATAGCCGCTGAACGCCAATCCAGCAACCAGCCACAAGATCGATAATTGAGCGCCGAGCAAATTCATCACAAAATAGAGCCCAAAAACCAGAACCGCACCCCAAATATTGACAAACATGTTGCTGGCAGCGCCCAGAAAGCAAAAATAGCGACACCAGAACTGTTTGATAAAAATTGCTCCCACCAATGTCCCAACCACCGCAAGAATAGACCAGAGCAAAACCGTATCGTGACCGAAACCAGTGGCAGCGCCGAAATAGGGATCGAATTTGCGGCAGAACAATTCACTGGCGGTAATGGTTTGATGAACCACTAGAAACAACAGTATATATTTCAACGAACGTAAAATTCTATCCCAAAGCTTTGATAAACGGAACTGTAGATTAAATCTCGCGCCCACTTTGCCGAACCATTCTGTTATCGATCCGACCGGGCAAATATGCCCGCAAAACAATTTTCCAATTGCCAGCGCACCGAAAAGCAATGCAATCGCCATAAAAATTGCCGCTGAACTCATGCTGCACGGCAGCGACCCCTGATGTAACTTCGTTCCCAGTCCGAGAATACCGCCCATGGGACAATATTTTTCAACATCACCCGCTGTCCAAATTGTCCAGATCACAAGTAAAAGAATAATTAACTGAAAAGCCTGTCTGAGTCGTCGGTTCATTCGCCATCTCCGGTTAATTTCCAAATCCGTTTTTTTGAGTATTAGACACCATTTTTGAAAAAATCATTCGAGGGATGAATCAAAGATATTGTCCCGATACTGACGTCATCGTTTTAATCGATGACATCAGTTGACAGGAGGCTGCTAATTCTTGGCATAAATTTTAAACACCACACCGTGCGGGTCAGGGCAGCAGAGGTATTCGGTCTCTTTGACCCAGTCCTCTTTGGGCAGTTCATCCTCTCGCTGTTTGCTGATCAAAAATGGAATGAGACTCTGCAACGCAAACATACAGGTACCCTTCTGGACATCAGGGATGACAATTTTACCGTAGCCGGTTACTTCAAAAAAATCGCCGACTTTGAGATTGGCACCGCAGTGCTCTTTGATCTCTGAAACTTCAACCTTTAAATCCTTCATGGCAATACCCTCCATTTGGTTTTTGACCTGAAAACAAAATAACAAAAATTGATGAGCATCGCAAGTAAAAATTGATGGTTTCAAAAATAATTTTATAGCGGGGGATCATTAAAGCAGTAATTGCAAAGTGCGGATCGAGTTGTTCGAAATGAAAGCAAATTTCATCGTAACTTTATCGGATACTCTGCAAAAAATATATAAAAGATCAGTTACAGCTGGAATGCTGATGCCATCGCTTGATAAGCTGAATATTTAGTGCAAGTCCGAAAATAGCTCATTACATTGTCATTGCGATCCCGCTTCAGCGGGAGAAGCAATCTCTTGATAATAAAGGGATTGCTTCTCCTAAGCCAGACAAGCTGGAATTAAAAATTTAAAATTAAAAATGAAACTAATACCGTAATGCTATCGCCAAAAAGTTTGCCCGAAAAAACAGCCTCTGTAAGATGTTGAAAAGATATAACATGCAATGGGTATTAAAAAATATCTTGCCAAAAAAATACACAATTTAACTTGGGCGGTACTAATGAAGCTAGATCGCAATGATGTCAAAAAGCGAATTAAGGTTTTTTCGGACGTACGCTAATTATAATTGGTCATTGTTTGACCGGCGGATTAAAAATATGAATTGCTTTGTGTTCAACATCATCAGCAGCTTCGCCAATACCCTCGGGTAACGTGGGATGGGCATGGATAGTTAACGCTAAATCGTCGACATGCGACCCGGATTCTACTGCCAATGCCCCCTCTGCAATCAGGTCAGAGGCATGGGGACCAATGATGTGAACGCCCAGAACAGCGCCGGTTTCTGCATCGGAAATGATTTTATTAACGCCATCGACCTCACCCAATGTCATTGCTCTTCCCAGCGCGCGAAACGGAAACAGACCGACCTTTACTTTGTATCCCTGGTCTTCAGCTTCAGCTTGCGTCAGTCCGGCGGTTGCAATTTCCGGATCGCTGAAAATAACTCCCGGGATGGCAAGGTTGTCAAATGCCGCTGCTTTACCTCCAATAACTTCAGCCGCGATTTTGCCCATGTGCGACGCCCGGTGGGCTAACATCATTCCTTTCACAATATCGCCAATAGCATAAACACCTTCCACCGAAGTCTGCATTTTTTCGTTGACTTCGATAAAGCTACGCTCATCGGTCTCAAGTCCGATACGCTCCAGATCAAGTTCGCTGGTGTTGGGCGTTCTGCCCACAGCGACTAAAACTTTATCTCCTGCTAAATTTTTCTGTTCGCCTTTTTCAGTGTACAAGATTTTAGCGAGCTTATTTTTAATGTCAACACTTTCAAATTTAGCTCCCAACAACAGTTTGATACCAATTTTTTTCAATGTTCTGGCGAGCACCTGAGAAAGCTCAGGTTCCACTGAAGGCAGCAATGTTTCCGATAATTCGAGGATGGTCACTTCAGCGCCCAATTTACGATAGATCGTTCCCATTTCGATCCCTACCGAACCGGCGCCAATAACGATTAAATGTTCCGGGATTTGCTTCAAAGCCAACGCATCGGTCGAGTCAATAATGATTTTATGATCAAAGGGCATCCCGGGAATCTCAACCGGAGTTGATCCGGTGGCGAGAATCAAATTTTTATATTCAAAACGTTGCAATGCTTCTTTGGTATCCACCAATATTTTGCCGGGTTCGGTAAACGCAGCTTTACCATAAACCAAATCCACCCCGTTTTTTTCCAATAATGTTTTGACGCCACCCCGCAACCGATCCACCAATCCATCTTTCCATTGGTGAAGCTTTGACAGGTCAACTGAAATGTCATTGACGATAATCCCCATTTGAGCGGCTTTTGCAATTTGATGCTTCAATCCCGAGGCTTCGATCATAGCTTTGGACGGAATGCATCCCCAATTGAGACAAACTCCGCCCAGAAGTTGTTTTTCAATGAGCACGACTTCCTGTCCCAGCTGTGCAGCACGAATTGCAGCTACATATCCGCCGGGTCCCGCTCCGATGACAACTGTTTCCACACTTTGAGTAAAATCTCCGACTACCATTTTTAGATCCTCTTGGTTTTATTTTTTTCGACAGCAAAAATCCTTAAATAAATTATGGAATGTATCGACTGTGTCGATGCATGTGAACAATCTCATGATAATAAAGAGATTGCTTCTCCCGCTGTAGCGGGATCGCAATGAGAGCAAAAAGCGAATGAATGTATTTTTCGGACAGACATTAAATAACATCAATCAACATGCGCATCGGATCTTCCAGCAATTGTTTGATGTGATTCATAAAACGCGCCACCACTGCCCCGTCGAGCAACCGATGATCGAACGAGATGACCAGCGGCATCATTGTCCGAATCACGATCTGTTCATCTTTAACCACCGGCTTTCGACGCGCTGCCATCATCCCGAGAATTGCAACTTCCGGATGATTAACGATCGGCGTGGCATGACTTCCGCCAAGGCTGCCGATATTGGTAATGCTGAACGTGCCGCCGCGCAACTCTTCCAGCTCAATTTCACGATTGCGCGCCTTTTCAGACAATTTTTGAATGTTTTCAGCGATCTGGAGTATACTTTTTTGATCAGCATTTTTCACCACCGGAACCATCAAACCAGCTTCAGTATCCACTGCGACACCGACGTTGAAATAATTCTTAAAAACGATATCGCCGGCTTCCTCATCCAGGGAGCTGTTGACCATTGGGTATTGTTTTAGCGCAGCGACCACCGCCTTTGCCACGAATGCGGTAACTGTTAATTTTATCCCTCTTTCTTCTGCTGCCGGCTTTTGCCTTTTAACCACTTCAAACAAATCGGTTACATCCACCTCATCCGCATGCGAGACATGGGGAATGGTAGAAAAAGAGCGCACCATTACTTCTGCTATCCGTTTTCGAATACCCTTTAACGGTTCGCGGCGGATCTCACCGTACTTGCTGAAATCAAATCCCAGAGTTGAAGGTTCGTGAGGAAGGGCAGCGCCTCTGGGAATTTTCGGCGCCGGCGCAGGCGCTTCTTTAAGTGCCTTGCGAATATCATCATCAGTCACCCTGCCGTTCTTTCCGCTGCCCTTCACTGCGTTAATATCTACGCCCAGTTCGCGAGCCAGATGTCGGGTATGCGGCGTTGCCAGAACCCGTTTTCGGGCTGATATTGTTGTTGCTGTTGTTTCTTCAGCTTCCTCCACCTCAGCATCTGCCTTTTTGGGAGTTTCCTTTTGGTCAATTGCTGTCTCTTCTTTTAATTCTTCAACAACTGCCGCATCCGTCTCAAAAATCGCAACAGCATCACCGACTGACAATATGTCCCCCGGCTTATTGGGAATTTCTGCAATTTTTCCATCCACCGGCGAGGGCAATGTCACCACGGCTTTATCAGTTTCAACTTTGACAATTATTTGATCGGCTTTGACCATATCACCGACGTTTACTTCATAATTGACAATTTCCGCTTCATGTATTCCTTCCCCCACATCGGGAAGGCGAAATGTATATCTCATGACTAAAACTCCATTGTTTGGTGTATTGCTCTGACCACTTTTTCAGAATTCGGATAATTGACATTTTCTAACTTTGCCAGCGGCGGTACAATATCATAACCAGTTACCCTGGAGATTGGCGCCAATAAGTGGAGCAGATTTCTTTCTCCGATTGTGGCGGCAATTTCTGCACCCACACCAAAAGAACGGGCAGCCTCGTGAACGATCACCAGCCTCCCGGTTTTTTCTACCGATCGACTCACCGTTTCCATGTCCCAGGGAGAAATCGTTCGCAAATCGATCACCTCAGCATCAACGCCTTCTTTGCCAACATGTTCGGCAGCCTCTTCGATTATCGGGACCATCGCACCGTAAGCAACCACGGTGATGTCCTTGCCGGATTTGATGATCTCCGCTTTGCCGATTGGTGTACGGTAAAGTTCATCAGGCAACTCCTTTTTGGTTAATCGATAGAGCCGTTTCGGCTCAAGAAAAATTACCGGATCCGGATCCTCGATGGCGGAAATCAGCAGCCCTTTTGCATCTACCGGGTTGGAAGGAATTACCACCTTCAATCCTGAAGTATGGGCAAATAATGCCTCTGTACTTTCTGAATGGTGTTCCAGAGCGCGCACACCGGCTCCGTAAGGCATACGAACCACCATCTGCATGTTATATTTTCCCTGACTTCGATGGCGCATGCGTGCGACATGATCCACAATTTGGTCAAATCCCTGGAAGACAAATCCCATGAATTGAATTTCAGCAACCGGCTTCAAGCCATTCATCGCCATCCCGATGCTGGCGCCGATAATGGATGATTCTGCCAGTGGTGTATCAATCACCCTATCTTCGCCAAATTTTTCCACCAATCCTTCAGTCGCCCGAAACACTCCTCCATCGATCGCTACATCTTCGCCCAGCACCACAACTGTTTTATCCTCGTTCATCTTCTGATGCAATGCTTCATTTATCGCTTTTATCATCGTCTTTCGAGCCATCACTTACCTCCTGCTTTGACAAATTCTTTGACCTCTTCCAGTTGCGCTTTCAAATTCCAGGGCATCTCAGAGTACATATATTGAAACATGGTTTCCGGTTCTGGCGGATCAACATTTTCATACTCTTTGACAGCATTTTCAACTTGCTCGGTTAACTCCGCCATCATCTTTTGTTCTTTGTCCTCGTTCCAGCCATGTTTAGTTGTTAAAAATTTTTTCAGTCGTTCGATAGGATCTTTTTTTTCCCATTCTCGAATGATCTCTGGCTTACGATAGCGGGTTGCGTCATCTGCCGTGGTGTGATCTCCCATGCGATAAGTCACCAGCTCGATGAGCGCCGACTTATGTTCATTTCGGGCGCGATCGGCGTATTTTTTCACGGTGTGATAAACCGCAAATACATCATTACCATCCACTCTCACCCCTTCAATGGCGTAAGCAGCAGCTTTTTCAGCCAGTGTTTCTGTGGCTGTTTGTTTTTCTACCGGCATTGAAATTGCCCAGTGGTTATTCTGAATCACAAAAACAACCGGCAGTTTAAAAACTCCCGCCCAGTTCAAAGCTTCATGAAAATCACCCTGAGATATCGATCCATCTCCGGACGAAGATAATACCATTATTTTTTCACCTTTGATTTTAGCCGCATGGGCGATGCCCACAGCGTGCAACAGATGGGCTCCAATGGTAATACAAGCCGGTGTGATATTTAGATTGTCCGGAAATCTTGCGCCACGCTCATCGCCGCCCCAGTACATATACTGGTCGCTGAGCGAAACACCGCGGGTAAACATCGCGCCGTATTCACGGAACGCCGGTACAAGCCAGTCACTTTCCTGTAGCGGCATTGCCATGCCAATATTGGATGCCTCCTGTCCGCGAACCGACGCCAAAGTTCCCATCCTCCCCTGTCGCTGCAAAGAAAGCGCTTTGTTGTTCCACAGTCGGGTCAGATTCATCAATCGGTACATTTTTAAAATATCTTTCTCGGTCAGATCACCGATCGCCTTTTCAACTGCGTTTCCCTTTTCATCTAATATTTGAATCAATTTCGATTTCATAGCGACTCCTCGCTTTATTTCAATAACGCTTTAGTTTAAATTCATTTCAGCAATTTCAGTTTATTAGATCGGTTGATAAAAACTTTGATTCATCAAAATCAAGCTTTTTAGTCTTATTTTAAAGACGATAAATTTTTCCTAGTCGGTTGTAAATCATTTTCAATTGAAATTGATGGAACGAGCTGCCTGTTAAAAATCCGGCCAAAATGATAAACAACCCGCTGCTCTACCATTTTCCGATCCGGCTGAGTGCCAGTAATATCGGCTACGGTTCGAAACTGAACATCCAAACCACAAGGGCGGATGAATGTTGCCGGGCGATAATCACCCGACAGATTAAGTGCGAAACCATAGCTGGTGATCCAATTGGAAATGTACGTCCCCATCGAGGCAATTTTGTCTTCGCCCACCCACAAACCGATTTGCGCGATCTGATCGCGTTTTCGCTGCGCTAACACGCCAAGGTCCTTCAACGTTCTTAAAGCGACCTCTTCAAGACGAAACATAAAATTTGATAAATTTTGTTCTGGTTTAGTTAATTTCAATACCGGATAAACCACCAGTTGGCCTGGCCAATGGTAGGTCAACCCCCCGCCTCGCATGGATTGATACAATTCAATTCCCTGTTGCTGAAAAAATTGAAGCGGCTTTAATAAATCCATCTCATTCATTTTACGCGCGCCAACCGCCAGCGCAGGATAATGAGCCAGAAGCAACAATAGATCAGGAATCAGATCCGATGCACGAATTTGCGTCAACCGGCTGAGCAGCCGATCTGCCTCGGGTAATCCGATTTCTCCCAAATTTACCACAGAAAATTGAGCTTGTGGAAAATGCCCCACATGGAAGCGTTCAAAGAAACGGTTTGGTTGATCGTTATTGACCTTAATTTCAATGTTTTCCATCGCTATCGTCTCTGGTTGTATTTACTCTTTCCATTTAATGTTGCATCCGATACTCGGCTTTTGGTTGGAGTCCACCGGCTTGCCGGATAAGATTGAGTTTAAAGCGTCCCGAATATCTCTGCCCGTAACCGAAACTCCGTTTTCAGGCCGTGAATCGTCAAATTGCCCCCGATATACACATTTTAATTGCTTGTCAAAAATATAAAAATCGGGGGTGCAGGCTGCATAATAAGCTGTGGCCACTTTCTGAGTTTCATCAAACAAATAGGGAAATTGAAAACCGAACTCTTCAGCCATTGCTTTCATATTTTCAGGCGAATCCTCAGGATACTTTTCAACATCATTGGAATTAATTGCCACAAAAGAAATGCCTCTGGGAATGTAGTCATTAGTTAACTTCACCAGTTCACGCCGGATATGCTTGACAAACGGACAGTGATTACAGATAAACATCACCACGGTTGCTTTATCAGATTTCAATTCTTTCAAAGATTTGACATCTCCAGAAATCACATCTGGAAGTTGAAAATCAGGCGCTGTGGTTCCCAACGGCATAATCATCGTCGATTCTGTTCGTGCCATGATAGCTCCTTTCAGTTTTAAAATCCCCCAGGCTGAAGCCTGGGGATTTTTTATTGACTAATTGCATAATTAAAAGAGACTTGGGCTTTAGCCCAAATTTTTAAAATGTTGCAATGTTACATTTTCAAATAGCGCATCGATTTCAGCCTGGATGCGCATCAATGGTTTTTTCAGTTGACAACTTTTTTCGTGTTCACAACCGTATAAATTAAATTGGCCGGTACAACGAACGAGCCGTATTGGACCTTAGATCGCATCGATAACAGTGTTCAAATTGAGTATGTGGGGAGCAGTAGTTAAATAGTAACCGCCTTTGACACACTACACCAAATTGATAATGCGACTATTGGTTAAGCGCTGCATAATCTTCCCCAATAGCTCAACCGGCAAATTGAAACTGTTGGACATTTCCCTGATAGTTGTCAGCTCAGCTTCGGATTTATCCGACATGCAAATTAGTGCAATCAGCGCGTATTCAATTTTTTTGCTAATTTTTAGCATAAGCAATACCGGACAAATTAAGTCCTGTTTTCGAATAATAGATTTTTCACCCATCTATCGAGTGAAATGATGATCTTATAAATGGGTTGTTAATTTAGATACTTAAACTTGGGATTGGTTTCAATTGAATGGACTTTTTTGTTGATACAAAAAAATTTTGTGAGCGAAAAGAAATGAAGAAAATAGCAACGAATTTATAAACCGAGCCCATCAATCGGAGTTTGACAGTGCTGACATTTACCGGACTGAAGCTGTTTTTTTCGCACCTGAAAACCTCTCCTTTCTATTACCATCTCACCACAATTGTAACAGAACGTGCTTTCAGAAATTTCACCCGGGACATTGCCTACATAGACATAACGCAATCCCTGCTCCCTTCCGATAGTGTGGGCTTGCTGGATGGTAGAAACCGGGGTCGGTGAATACGACATCATTTTGTAATTGGGATAAAATCGACTGATATGCCAGGGTGTTTCTTCGCCGAGCTCATTTTTGATAAAACCAGCGATTTGTTGAAATTCTTCAACCGAATCATTTTCACCGGGGATAACCAATGTGGTGATCTCGATCCAGATGTTGAGTTTCTTCATTAATCTTAATATTTCAAGGATCGGAGGAAGTTTGGCGCCGATAAGTTTGCGGTAAAATTTGTCATTAAAGCTTTTCAAATCGACGTTGGCAGCATCCAGATAAGGGCTGATATGTTTCAAAGGCGCGGGGTTGATATAACCGTTAGTCACAAAAACATTGAGGATATTCTCGGCATGAGCCAATTTTGCTGTTTCATACGCGTATTCAAAATAGATGGTAGGCTCGGTATAGGTATAGGCGATCGAATCGCAGCTCCGCTCGTTTGCGGCTGCAACGATTTGCTGCGGACTGACGTCACGACTGTATTGATCGATCAAATCAATGGAATCCAATTGTGAGATGTTGTGGTTCTGGCAAAACATGCAATGAAAATTACAGCCTGCGGTTGCCACCGAAAGTGAAGACGAGCCAGGCGCGACATGGAACAGCGGCTTTTTTTCAATAGGATCCACATTAATCGCGATCGCTTTACCAAACACCAATGAATAGAGCACTCCTTCCCGATTTTGCCGAACGCCGCAGACGCCAACCTGTCCGTTGCGCAATCGACAGAAATGGGGACACAATTCGCATAAAACTTTGCCATCATTTTCTTTTTTATAAAAAAGCGCTTCTTTCATAACAACTCCGAAGCTGGTTTTCATCTTTGACTAAAAATACAGCCACAATAATTTTGTCTGTAAAAGTTGTAGCGCCGACTAAGTTCATTGCTTTTACGGAAACCATCTTGCTTTTTAAAATTGGCAATCACATATTCGACAGAGTTTTTCTCAGCCGCCTGCTTTCCCAATTGATTCAATAGCTCTGAATTCTTGTGTGGGCTGATGGACATCGTAGTTGTGAAAGCATGGAATCCGACCGCCTGTGCCTGCGCTGCGGTTCGTCCGAGGCGCATGGCAAAGCAAACTGCACATCTTTGTCCGCCTTCAGGCTCAGGCTCCAATCCTTTCACCTGCTCAAACCAGTTATCCGGATCATAATGTTCAACAATGAGCGAGATACCCATTTCATCCGAAAATCTTTGAAGCTCTGCCAGTCGCTTTTGATATTCCTCAATAGGATGGATATTTGGATTGTAGTAGTAACAGGTGACGTCAAAATCCGCTTGCAAACGTTGCAGCGGAACCGTTACACAAGGGGCGCAGCATGTATGCAGAAGCAACGTTTTCATTTTGCCAATCCGATGTAAATAAAGCGCAATAGTTGTAAAAAGCGTTCCTACCAAAAACCGACGCCGTCGATTAATTTTTTAAAAACTAAAATTTTGATAAATTTTAGCAAACGACGGCATCGGCTTTTTAACCCCATTAAAGCGGAAATGGTTTCCGCTTGCCTTTTGAATAAAAAATAACGGCAGAGTAAACCCGATCTCGCTTAAAATGAAAATTATGGATTAGGCGGCGACAGCACAATGTCGATTCTTCGGTTTTGCGCTCTTCCCTGTTCAGTCTGATTGGAAGCCAGTGGTTTGTCTTCGCCATAGCCCACAGCGTTAATCTGGCTCTCATCTACTCCCATGTTGGCGATTAAATATGCCATCACTGCCCGCGCCCGCTTTAACGACAGCGACTGGTTCATGCGGTCGTCTCCCCGATTGTCAGTGTGGCCTTCAACCGATATTTGATAATCGGGGAAAATTTTAATGGCGCGCTGTAATTTAGTCAACAGTCCAAAGTGCTCCGGATTAATGACTGCCTTGCCGCTGGCAAAATTTAAGCCCACCAATCGAATGATAATTCTATCAGCTTCGCGCAGCACCGCTGCTTCATCTTTCTTAAAGAGCGATTCGATCTTTTGGAATTTTTCTTTTTGCTTTTGTTCAATTGTAAGTTTTGTACGCAATCCGGCTTCTTTTTCTTTAAGCTGCGCCAAATCATCCATCAGCTCATTTTTTTCATTCTCGAGCTTTTCGATTTTTTGATCAAGCGCATAGATTTCGTTGGACAATTCTTTGTTTTGATCCTTCAAACTTTTGATTGCTTTGAGAACCGATTGGGTCGGTTTGTCAAATCCCTGATCAAATCGCGGAGAGAAACCAAGTTCCTTCAGAATCTGGCTAAAGAAACTTTCATGTTCAAGAATCAGTTGCTCCCAGTTAGTGTCATCTTTCCGCAACTCATTGATCTTCTCGTTCAGAAACATGGCATGCTTAACCTCATATTCAGCCAATTCCGCCTTATCTTTGGCTTCAGTTTTGGCGCTGCGGTCGCTGATGAGAATGGATTCAGCAGAATTGAGAAGATCGGTCGCCTTTTGAATGGTCTCCGGCGCATATTTTTTCACTTTTTGTTTTTCAGCCTGCGTCAGCATCTTTTTAACATTGCCGATGATACTGACTTTAATTGCTGATAATTCGGCATCTCTGAACTGTTCTTCGATCTTTGGCGCCATTTCTTTGGCTTTGCTGAAAGACTCATTTTCCAGCGTTTTTGCTGCATCGAGAAAATTGCTTTCCGCTTTTTCAAATTTATCCTTGGCGAATTCAACTGCGTTAGCTTCAAGCGCATCTTCGCGCGCTCGAAGCAGATTCTCGAAGTTGAGCTGACCTATTTTTGCAATCTGAATGGCTTTTTCTAAAAACGCTTTGATTTCGACCAGATTTTTGTCGATGTTTTTCCCGTTGTTAAAATCTTTTTTAGCGTTTTCATACTTATCAATTGCTTTTTTGAAATTATTCGGCGACAGCAGATCTGCCTGCTCCGATTTCGCCTGAGAAAAAAGATTTTCAACCTCCTGAAAAATTTGTTGCTTTGCAGCCTGCTGAGAAAATGTTTGCTGGCTGAATAGCAAACCCGAAGTGAAGATCATCAGAATTATGAGCGCCATCATCCTGCCGGTAATTAAATCAAAATTAATCTTTAACATGTGGAGCCCTCCTGCTTTTGGTTTTAACCATTCGTTTATCAAAACTGTAATTAAATTTGAATTTAATACAATATAAGTGATGAATTGCAAAATGTCAAGTAAAATTAAAAATGACGAAAACAAAAAAAAATGTGCAAAACAGCCAACCCCAAATAAAAAGCTCCTTTCAATTTGGGAAAGGAGCTTAAAAATTGTATAATTGAAACTAACTGAGAAAGATTAATACAGCGGCGGCGTTTCTTTCTCAGGTTTATTCTTTTTAGTATCGCCCTCTAAAATTCTCCGCAATCGTTCCAACTCGCGCTCAGCTTTGCGCCGTTCGGCTTTGATCCGGTCAAGCTCTTCTTCTGCGGATTCGGTCGCCCGTTGT
This sequence comes from bacterium, assembly GCA_011046315.1. Lineage (GTDB taxonomy): Bacteria > Zhuqueibacterota > Zhuqueibacteria > Thermofontimicrobiales > Thermofontimicrobiaceae > Kaytiofontadaptatus. The sequence continues at coordinate 4,032 of DSAU01000167.1, read as the reverse complement.
TCGCGGATAATTTGTTCGAAAAGCTCTCGCCGACTCTCCGCCTTACGAATCAGCACATCTTTGTCCTTCGCCCTATAAGCTGATGTCGGCAACAATAAAAAATTCACCCCAAAATTAATGCGCCAACCGGGATAATTGGGCAAGCTCTCCGAGTATCTATTAATATATTGATAGGTCGTTTCATCGGTATTCGGTGAAATTCGGAAATCGCCGCCAACTTTGAAGGTGAGCCAACTGAAGGCTTGATAGCTGATGGTCGGTGTTAGATAAAGATAATTTTCCACGCTGTGAACTGCATCTTTGCGTGGCTTTTGGATGAATGAATTTCCGTAAAGCTCAATTGAAAAATCAAACTCCGACGATGGAATTTTAACGCCCAGGCCATATAATATTTGTTGCGCCATCGCGTTGGGTCTGATTTTGAGATTGTCGTTCGGTAGCCACAACTCATGATTGACGTCGTTGTGATTGAGATAGCCGATATTGAAATCAACATTCAGACTTTCATCCGGATACAACGGATCTTGTGAATAGGTCAACATTCCGGTAAAACCCCATTCGATACTCTCTGAGGAATAGGGCTCGAAAGGCACATTTGATTCTTTTGCTGTGGGAAATCGCGTGTCAAGGCTTATGCCCCAGGTCATGGAGCTGCCTTTGATGTTATAAGAACCAAATTTTAATCCCAGATACAGGTCGCCGGGCATCATGTATTTTTTTTCACCGCGCTGTGTGTCCTGATACATGATCGGCGAAATCGCCAGTTCGATATGGTTGCTGATTCCATAGTTCAGGCTCAAAGCGCCTTGAATATTCCAGATGGTTATTGCAGAAGTTTCTTTACTGACAACTTTGCCAAACACCTGACTTCGCCCGTACAGCGTCAAATAGCCGCTTTTAAGATTCCAGGCGGACTTCACATAAGTAAGGCCCCGCCCGCCATTAAGCCCATTGGCGAATGCCGGCGAGATTAAAAAGGTTAACAGAATAATTAGCATCCCCCTGCTAATGGCTTTTTTGAAATCCATGATGCAAACCTCCACTAATAATGTCACATTTGGTGTATAAGACATTAATGCATAGATTGCGTAGAATTAACTTTATGAAATTTTTTTCCCAATGATTAAACCTTTTATTACAGCAAGATCTTAAAATTTGAGTCAAACTTTAAATATGGCAAAGTATTACAAGCTCGTCCCGCTGTTAGGCGGGATTAATATTTTTACAAATAAAGCGATGGTATCAGTCTACATCTCCACCTATGACTGAGATACTACATATTTATTGCTTATTATCTTGTTGTGTAATAAGCTACCCAGGCGTATATTTGAAAAAGCATGGCTATTTTGGTCACAAATTCCAGATATTTGGAAATATGATACCATCTTGAGCCGTAAACGATCACTGTATCATCCGGATTTAGCTTCGGGATCATCTGTTGGTCACCATATTTTATGAACTGATCCACATTAATCTTCATCACTTGATTTCTGGATTTGGCTGTCGATGTTGCGCGAATAATTGTAATGTTGCTCAACTTCGCCTGTTCTCTGGGACCGCCGGCAAAAGAGATCAACGACACCAGATCGGTTCCGCTGGGAACCAAATATTGTCCGGGTTTGGCGACAAAACCCCAGATGTTTACTTTAATCAACAACTGATCGTCAGTACCGAGAAAATATTGGGCGCCGCGAGGATATTTCTCATCCTGTCCCAAAACTGTATTATTTGAAGCCACAATTATCAAAGATGTAACAACAAACAGTACCATCATCCTTGCCAAAGGACTTTTCATCCAGTCGCTCCTCCATTTTATAACATAAATAATAACAATCGGTTTGCCCTGCATCCAAAGGACAACTTCTATGGTTCAGCCACCATTCTTCAGCAGAAGCCACCTGGTATTTTGTATAAGTTGCAAATTTATTGCCAAACAGACATTATTGGCGGTTAAATATTGATAATCGGTTGATGAATCGAAAAGTTTTTAATTACGGCACAACGTTGCCTCGCAATCTTCAATCCATGTGGCAGGGGAACATTCAATCGACAAAGGCCAACCACGTTTCACCGCAACGCATTTTAATTACATCCAATTTATTAACTGGCAAAATATAAACATTTAATAAGAACAAAGCAACATTTTTTTCTACGATAACACTTTCCGGTTGACTTTTCGCATAATTTCGTTTATATTAATTCTGGCTTTATTTTGAGAACAATACCAAGAAACAATCATCGACCAAAATAGAGGTTTTAATATATGAGCCTACTCTAAAAAGGTCGAAAATTACAGCATTTTGTTAGCGCCAGTCATTACGATCAGCCATTTTGCGGATCGTAATGACATCTTTTGAAAATTTGTTTTGAGAGTGAATTCATATATTTAGATTTACATAACTGTAGTTTTGCATTTATTTGATAAAGAGATACCTATCCATTAGCTTTTATAGAGTAGCTGTTTCATTGATAATTTTCTTATAAAAGACTTTAAAATAAGGGGAAATATCAAATAGTTTTCTTTTTTTCAGGCAGCAAGTTTCAAAAACAATTCTATTTGCTGTGATTTTTCGCCCTTTATAGCCCATTTGGGAAGCACAGAAAAAATTGTTTTTGAGATGCACTTTGCTTTGAGTTGACAAATCATATCATAAACGCTTGGTGATGCTTTGTTTTTATACCAGGGAGTAACATCCCAAAATTCAAGTTGATTTTTTTGTGATTGTTGATGGCTCCACAAAAGTAAAATACTGGTTGCCACGCACGTTAATGGTACTGAGCGAACGACTGATTGTTCGATTCTGCATTGCCAATCGCAAAGACCTAAATGGTCTTTTAAATCGGAAAACAGAGTTTCAATACTCCAACGGGCAGCAATTAACTCAACAATTTTTGTATCAGACAGATGCAAATCAGTACAGAAAAAATAACAGGGATTGGCCATATTATCAAAATAAACGATTAACACTTTAATTTCTGTTGCTGCTGGTTTCCAAATGGCACAAAAAGATTTTATTTTAACACAGCATTGTTTGCCATATAACTTAAGATGATATTGTTTGAAATCATTTTTATTTGATGCCAATTGTGATAATGATGGTAATCTTTTTCCAAAAGTTCTCGGTCGTCCACGTTTTTTTACGATAACCGGTTTTGGCTTTTGGAAAAGTGCAGCATCACTGCGCAGTCGAGAAATAAAGGTTACTTTTTCTTTGATGCAATATTTAACTAAATCTTTTTTGGCATATAGACCATCAGCAATGACAATAAATCTTTTATTTATAAATGTTTTTATCTTGTCTATCAAATCAATGGCGATCTGGATTCGACTCCTGAATTGATGGTTTTTATCAAGTTGTTTTTCCGGAACAAACAAATCAGCCAAAATAGGAAAACATAGCCATTTGGAAAATAAAAAACTAAAATGTAAAAATCCTAACACAACCCAGTTGTGACCATTGATATATTTGGGACGATTCACTTTGCGGGCATGATCAAAATGACAACCACGACCAAATATTTTGCTGCCAAATTTAGCTACTAACGTATCGTCTAAAGCAAAAGTCAATGCTGACGCAACAGGCATATATTTTAAAATAATCTTGAATACTGATAATCCTAACTGAATCGGATCCCATTTGTATTGGCTTAAAAATCGACACGCATTTGAAAAATGACCCGATGGTTTCATTAATCGCAAACCTGAAGTGATAGTCTTTTTAGGATGTCCAAGCAGTATAGCTGATAATAATACTTCAAAATGTTTAAAACTTGGATTAGAAAAATTATCTTTTAATTGTAAAATAAGGTCGCTAAATGATTCTGGAAATTTTATCTTATACATGGCTGTTACCTCATAGTTGGTTTTGCAAAAAATTAAAACGCGTATTTAAATTTCTGCATTTAAGGTAAAAACTTTTGGTTTTATTTTCAATAGATTATGCTAAAAAATGCAAAAGTACAGTATCATAAAATAGAAATTAATAATATGAATGTCAAGATTTGTTTTCAAATAATTGCAGTATATTACAT
>DSAU01000500.1 GCA_011046315.1 bacterium | reverse complement strand
GAAGCAATCTCTTAAATATTTGATAAGATTGCTTCGCTCCGCTCGCAATGACATGCTGACTAAAAACTTTTGCAAAAAAAACAAAGACTTTACTTGTAATACTATAGACTGATGCCATCGCTCAATTTGATCCAATCGATGCAATTGGTTTGTTAATTTGAAAAAAGTTACATTTAACAAAATGGTCTGGATGTAAAGCGATGGCATCAGTATTTTGCTAATTTTTTTGAACAAAATTGAGCCAAACAATTTGAGAGGAAACAATGCCGGAATTGCCCGAAGTTGAAACAATCGTCCGACAATTGCGCCCAAAATTAATCGGACAGATAATTGAGAAAGTAGACATTTTGCGTCCTCAACAGTGGAAACAGAACAACCCCGCCCAGGTGCAGGCGCAATTGATAAATAAGCAAATCACGGCTGTTGATCGTTTTGCAAAATTTATTTCGATGGACTTTGATGATGATGGTCAATTAATCATTCATCTGCGGATGACCGGGAAATTGAGCTGGTATGATAGTGAGCCGCGGATCGATGTTTATTCACGTACTGTGTTTTATTTCAAATCCGGAAGTGTATTGATATTCAGTGATACACGCGCCCTGGGAAGGTTGACATATTTTAATTGTGAAACCAGGAATTTATGGAAGGCGAGAATCGGCGTCGAACCGCTGAGCAAAGAATGGAACCTGAAACATTTCCGCGAATTGATCCGGCGGTCAACACTGGATGCAAAATCATTTCTGATGGACCAGAAAAAGGTAGCCGGTATCGGCAATATTTACGCCAATGAAATTTTATTTCGCTCTCATATTCATCCTTTGCGGAAGGTAAATACGCTCAAGCCTTCCGAAATAAGGATGCTTTTCAAAAAGATTTCTTCGGTGTTACGGCTTGCCATCGATAAAATGGGAACCTCTCTCGGAGATGGTAAACAAAATTTTCGCAGCTTGTACAATATCGAAGGTGAGTTTCAAAACATGATTTTGGTTTATAATCGAACCGGAGATCCCTGTCCAGGATGTGGCGCGCCGCTGCAAAAGTTACGGCAAAAGCAGCGGAGCAGTTTTTACTGCAAGTTATGTCAGAAGTAAAAATTCACCACAGCAAATCATCTGCGAATTATAATTGTTGAAAAACAATCTGGATTTGAATTTTTTGAATGTAGCGCTAAAATGTTGTTGGTCGCGGTTACGTGCAACCTGCTGTCTCTGTTTAGTTAAGCGGAGAATATTTCCAATCGATGTTACTTCATAATCAATCGCATCCAAAAATTTTCGCATGATAAATATTCCCAGACCGCCTTTTTTACCGCTGCTAACGTAATCCTGAACATTGGCTTCGCATACCAGATTGGGGTCAAAGCTTTTTCCCTGATCGATCAGTTCGACGATCATTTGATCCACGCCAATTGAAACTCGCAATTTGATGTTACCGCTGTTGTCCTGATAACCGTGTTTGATGATGTTGGTGCAGGCTTCGTCAATGGAAATTTTGAACGCGTTGATCTCATGTTTGGATAACCGGTAACGTTTACCAACTTTGGTAATAAATTCTCGAATGCGAGGCAGAGAATCAGCCGTTGCGGGAACGACAATTTTTTTGGGTATGAAAAAGCTTTTCACGACATGTTTCCTCACGATAGTTGTCAGACCATTTTGAATGATAATTGGTTTTATGTGATTGTCAACAACTCACTCCTAACTTCCCCCTGAGAACCTTTTCGTGAATTTCACCCAGGTTGTTGATTTTTATTGCATGATCACAGTGAAAACATAACGAATATCAAGCAAAAAAGTCGAGTAATTATTTGTGTAATTCAAACTCGTGAATGCTTTTGATGTTCTGATTACTTAACAATTTTACTAAAAATTGTCCGGTATAGGAGTGATTATTTTTTGCAATGAGCTCTGGAGTACCTTTCGCAACAATTGTACCACCATCGTCGCCACCTTCCGGGCCTAAATCGATGATATAGTCGGCGGTCTTTATGACATCCAGATTGTGCTCGATAACGATGACGGTATTGCCTTTATCTACCAGTCGATTCAGGACGTTAAGCAGCATTTTGATGTCTTCAAAGTGCAGGCCGGTAGTCGGTTCATCCAGAATGTAAACCGTACGTCCGGTACTGACTTTTGACAATTCGCTTGCTAATTTAACCCGTTGTGCTTCACCACCGGACAGTGTCGTGGCTTGTTGTCCCAGTTTGATATAGCCAAGTCCGACATCTTCCAATGTTTTGAGCCGTCGTTGAATCGAAGGAATTTTTTTAAAAAAATCCAACGCCTGGGAAACCGATAGATCAAGCACGTCGGCGATTGATTTGCCGCGGTATTTTATCTCCAGCGTTTCCCGGTTGTAGCGTTTTCCTTTGCATACCTCGCAAGTCAGGTAAATATCGGGCAGAAAGTGCATTTCGATTTTGATGATGCCATCGCCTTCGCAGGCTTCGCAGCGCCCACCTTTGACATTGAAACTGAAACGGCCGGGCTTGTAACCGCGAATTTTGGCTTCGGGCAACTGGGCGAACAAATCGCGGATGTGGGTAAAAACACCGGTGTAAGTCGCCGGGTTGGAACGCGGAGTTCTACCGATCGGCGATTGGTCGATGTCGATTACTTTGTCGATATTTTCCAGACCGATTAGTTTTTCATAACTCAACGGTATTTTTTTCCCATGATAAAGTTCTCTCAATAAAATCGGATAGAGCGTCTCGTTAATCAAACTGCTTTTTCCTGATCCGGAGACGCCGGTGACGCAGATAAATACTCCCAGTGGGATTTTTACGCCGATTTTTTTTAGATTATTGCCGGTGGCGCCGAAAAGCTCCAGATAGTTACCGTTTCCGGACCGGCGGTTTGTCGGTATCGGAATCGATTTTCTTCCGGACAGGTATTGACCGGTGATTGAATTTTCGTTCTGACAGATTTCATCAGGTGTGCCGATGGCGACGATGTTGCCACCATGTTCGCCGGCGCGGGGTCCCAGATCGATGACAAAATCAGCGCTTTGGATGGTCTCCTGGTCGTGTTCCACCACGATAATGGTATTCCCCAGATCCCGCAAATCGAGCAGCGTTTGGATTAGTTTTTTATTATCGCGCTGATGCAAACCGATCGACGGTTCATCCAAAATGTAGAGCACGCCCATCAACTGGGAACCGATTTGGGTGGCGAGCCGGATGCGCTGGGCTTCTCCACCCGAGAGGCTGCCGGCGGAGCGGTGTAGCGTCAGATAATCCAATCCAACATTGATCAGAAAATGTAGCCGGGCGTTGATTTCCTTTAAAATTTGATGGGCGATTTTCAGCTCACGTTTGTTCAATTTCATCGTTTTAAAAAAATTGCTTGCCTTTTTAATTGAGAATTGGGACAGTTCGTAAATATTAAAAGCGCCGATGCGCACTGCCAGAGATTCTTTCTTTAAGCGCGACCCGTGGCAATCAGCGCAGGGTTTGACGTTCATAAAACTTTCGATCCAGGTGCGAATGTATTGGGATGTGGTTTGATGATAACGCCGCTCCAGGTTTTTGATGATCCCTTCATACTGAGTAGTAAATTCGGCGTGAGTTTTACCGTTGCTGCGGGTATAAATCATACGCACTTGTTCATTACCGGAGCCATGAAATATAATGTTTTGATGTTCTGTCGAAATTTGTTGAAACGGTATGTCAAGGCTGAACCCGTATTTTTCAGCCACGGCTTTCAATTGGGTGAAATACCAACCCTCGCGCATTTCGCCCCAGGGTTTGAGAGCGCCCTGATTGAGCGACAAATTTTTATCAGGGACGATCAGATCCGGGTCAATCTCCATGGTTGTGCCCAGTCCTTTGCAAGTGGGACAGGCGCCATAAGGACTATTGAAAGAAAACATCCGCGGCGCCAGTTCTTCGTAGGAAATACCGCATTCGATACAGGCAAATTGTTCGCTAAAAAACAAATCTTCGCCATCGATTTGATGTATTAAAACGATTCCGGACGCCAACTGAAGCGCAGTCTCGACAGATTCGGTCAGGCGACTGACGATTTGCGGCTCGATCACCAGACGGTCGACGACAATTTCGATGTTGTGTTTTTTGAATTTGTCAAGCACGATGTCTTGTTCCAGTTCCATCATTTTTCCGTCCACCCGAACGCGGACGAAACCATCACGGCGCGCCTCTTCAAAAATTTCACGGTACTCGCCTTTCCTGCCGCGAACCACCGGCGCCAGCACCTGTATTTTTGCTCCCCGCGAAAGACACATCACCTGATCCACAATTTGCTGGACTGTCTGTCGCTGGATTGGTTTACCGCAATTATAACAGTAGGGTTTGCCGATGCGGGCGAACAACAATCGCAGATAGTCGTAAATTTCGGTGACTGTGCCAACGGTTGACCTGGGATTTTTGCCGGCGGAACGCTGTTCGATTGAGATCGCCGGAGAAAGCCCTTCAATATAGTCAACATCCGGTTTCTCCATCAGACCGAGAAATTGACGGGCATACGCCGACAGCGATTCCACATAGCGGCGTTGACCCTCGGCGTAAAGCGTATCAAACGCCAGCGAAGATTTTCCCGACCCGGAAAGACCGGTGATGACGACAAATTTATCTCTGGGAATCTCCAGGTCGATGTTTTTTAAATTGTGCTCACGGGCGCCTTTAATTAGAATGTTTCTTCGTTCGGTCATTTCAATAATTTCATAAAAAGGTGAGATTAATAGTCTTTAATTTGTCCATGGATTAAAATATTTCCAAAATCAAGTTTAAATTAACGAACCCGTTTTCAACTTGTTCCAACAATTTTAACGGATTCACTTTCAGAGAACTCCCCTGATGATAAAAATTTCAGAATTGTGGGTGTAATATCCAAAACTGAATCTACTTGCTTTACAAATTCAGTGTTGCCTTTTCCCCAAACCATCAGCGGTACCGGATTAAGGGTGTGTGATTTGAGCGTCAAATCTTCAATATTGCCATGGTCACTGGTAATGATGAACAACGTCTCGTCCAAATCGATCCGTTGGATAACATTTAGCAGAAAAGCTTCGAGCCGTCCGAGCAAATCTACCGCGTAAGCCATATTTTGTGAATGTCCGGCGTAATCGGTCTTAAAATATTCATACAGCAGAAAATCAAACTCTCGACTGGCGGATGTCAGAATTTGGGCGGCGCGTTCCGGCGAAAATTCTCTGACGTTGAATCCTTTTTTGATTAATTCTTGGTTGCTAAAATCATGATAAATACAGCACCCTCGATGCAGATCATCAAAGTCAAAGAATTTGAGTCCAGCTTTCCAATTCATGATGCTGGTAACCGAGAGGAATCGAATTAATTTCTCGGGTCCTTGATCAAAAAAAATAGGGCGATAAGCGTTGATAAAGCCTGCTTTTTTCCCCAGTTGTGTGATTCGATGTAAAATGGAGTATTGCGTCAGCAACTCTCGCAATTTGTTGTTGGGAAAGCCGCTGAGGTGTTTTCCCAGTATACGGGCAACATTTTTACCGGTGAAAATCGCTGTCTGGCCGGTCGCACTTTGCGGAAATCCGGCGGTGCCCAACTGGGCATCAATCGGCTTAATCACGCCGCCATAAAGCAACCGCTTGGGAAATTTTTCAGCACAAAAATGATTGAACAATCGGATACCCGGCAGCGCACATGGATTTTTCAGAGGGTCGTTTTTACCGATCCCCACACCGTCGATAAAAATGAATAAGATTCTCACTTTGTTAACTTCATATTATTTGTTCCGCTGGAAACGTCCATGCCCCAGGAATAGCAAGGTACCAGGGATGTTATTGGACCTACTCACCACTCACCAATCACCAATGACCGCTCACCACTAACCAATCACCTGCATCAATATAATTTAACCAGCTCAGCATGTTGATAATAGTGTTTGAGTATTTTTTGATAACTATGCCCCTCAAGAGCTCGCATTGCAGCGCCGGTTTGACACATTCCCACGCCATGTCCCCAGCCTGCGCCTTTGATAATAAACTCGCTTCCTTCGCGATCTATCACAAAGCAAGAACTGTAGAGATAATTATCGGACAATGATTTGCGGATATTAAGTTCGCCCTCGATGATGATCTTCTTTTTATCTCCGATAAACTCTATTTTTTTTAATCGACCGGAAACCCCTCTCTCCACTGGAACGATTTCCAGCAGTCTGCCGATATTCTCGCCGGTTTTGCGGCGGATAATTTGGGAAATTTCATGTTGTGAATAACGCTGCGACCAGCGAAAATATTTGACGGTGTAATTGAGATAATCCGGAACATCACCCTGTTGGGTGTTGCAAAACACATTGGGGCTGCTTTCAATCCAGCGTCGGACATTGCTTTCATCTTTAAAAAAATCTGCTGGAAATTTTTTGATATTTGCATCGGGCCGGCCTTGCAGATAAATCTGAGGCTCGCCGGGCCAGACATTTTCGTTATTTTCCGAATGACCTCCGCACACACCGGCGTAAAACGTGTCGCAGATTTTATTGTTGTGGATCAGGACTCTGCCGTGGGTTTGCGCCACAGCCTGAGACACACGTGGTGATTCGCGATCGATACCTCCGTAAACATGACAGTGGACTTCATCGCACAGATCAAATGGTGACAACTGATGCTGCTTTCCGATTTGCGCTATGGTATAACAGCGCGCCGCAACTGCCTGGGCTTTTAGCGCCTCGAGGGGGAATTTTTCCTGCATCTCCGAACCGACCACGCCGATGAGATAAGTCTCGATGGGAATAATGTTGACCACGGTCAGCTTGCCGAACCGATCGATGACCAGATTGAGCTGATCGTGATAACGGCGCGTTAGTTGCTGTTCAAAGTGATAACCTTCACCTGCGGGCAGGGTCAAGGAAAACTGTTCCCCGCGAATTGTCATAATCCGTGAAGCGCGGTATTGGTCGCCGCTTTCCCGGTTGGTAATAATCAGCTCCCCCTGCGGCGGTGTTTTGATCAACGGTTGAGCAACTCCTTTGGATTTATCGTTTCGCTGCCATTGATGGCGGTAAACCTCATCCTGGTTTTCAAATTCAGACTGATGCAGAATCCAATAAAAAGTGCGAGTCTGTAATGCAGCGTCATGAAAAATTCTCTTTTTGATGCGCTCAAGCACTACGGGCAGTCCCTGACTTTTTAGTGATTGATATTTTTCCAGAGCATCGCGCCCGTCCAATGTCTCCAAATAGCGTAGCCGATAGACGATGGTTGCTGGTTGCGTGTTTCGAATATCTACCACCCATTTCTGATCCCAACCCAGGATATTAGCGATCAATTGATCCTGATCATAAATTTCTATTTTGCCGTTTGAAGTAAATTCCAATGATGTCAGGTTCTCTGCCAGGCCGATTCTCACCAGCGGCGACTCGATTGGAACCGGCAGCGGCTTCTCTTCCAGCGGCGGTGGCGGTGCACAATTGAACTGCAGACTCAGCAAAATGAGCAGCAGGCTAATCCAGCATATTTTTTTCACTCTAATTCTCCGATTCACTGGTTCCTAATAATAACACACAAATAGGAACATCGACTTTAATTATAGCCAAACTCCCTTAAAAAACTCTCGTTTTGACGCCATTTATGTCTGACTTTGACGAACAGTTCGAGAAACACCGGGCGGCCAAGGAAGCGTTCAATTTCTTCCCTGGAGAGCTTGCCGATTTTTTTTAACGCAGCTCCTTTTTTGCCAATCAGGATTCCTTTTTGAGAATTCCGCTCTAAAATTATGTTTGCCCGGATGAAATCTTTTGCCCCCTCGCGCTCTTTAAAATCCTCGATGGTAACAGCGGTGGAGTAAGGTATCTCCTCGCCATAATTCTCAAAAATTTTCTGTCGAATCAATTCGGAGACAAAAAAACGCTCCGGCTGATCAGTAATTTGATCCGGGGGATAGAAAGGCATTCCTGTTGGGAGATGCTTGATCAGCGATTGTTTAACGTCTTCCACACCATCGCCAAAGAGCGCGGAAATGGGGAAAATTTCAGTGAGTCGGTAATTGTTATCGTAGCGGGCGATGATGGGAAGAATGGTGTCACGCACGATGCTGTCAATTTTATTGATTACCAGCAAAGTTTTTTTACCAGCGTTGATGATGATTTCCCTCATGATCTGATCCTGAAATTCGTCAATTTTGTCTTCTGGTTCCACTAAAAACAGGATTATGTCTGCTTCACCGATGGCGCGCTGAGCCGCTTTCACCATTTTATCCTGCAATTTGTATCGCGGAACTAACAGCCCGGGCGTGTCCAGAAAAATCATTTGAAAATTATCGCCGCTTAAAATCCCCAGCACCTGTTGCCGGGTGGTTTGCGGTTTCGCAGTGACGATGGACAGTTGTTGTCCCAGCAGTGCGTTCATCAGGGTGGATTTGCCCACATTAGGTTTGCCGATGAGCGCGACGTAGCCGGATTTAAAATTTTTTACATCAATCTGCTGAATCTGTATCATGCTTAAAATTAGCTCCTTTGGGATTTTCGCCGGATTCTTCTTCTTGTTTAATGGTTCGTTTCTGGTTTTCGATCACATATTCCATGGCTCGCTGTTTATCTTTCATGGCGAGATCGTGCATCAGCACTTGTCCCGTGTAAATTCCACCGCCTTTATTGATTCCTTTTGTTTTTATTACAGCTATAATTAAAATCAGAAAGAAAACAAAAATTGACAGACAGATAATCATATCGTAAGACATGGCGCTTTCTCCCTTACAAAAATGATTGAATCCCAATCAAATTTTTTAACCTGAATAATTCATACGCCACAAAGCCTCGAAGACACCAAGGCACACAAAGTAATGAAAATATAAAGCTTGACAGGCAAAGGAGATTAATCGACTCAGAATATTTTTATGAATGCATCTTTCACAACTTTGTTCCCGCCGCGGCGGGATTCGTGACTTGGTGCCTTGGTGGCAACATTTATGAATTAAACAGGTTATATTATATTAAAAAAATTTATGCGCATTGTCAAGCTTTATTTTGAGGGCAAATACAAATGTCATAGTTTGATATTTAAATAGATCCGCGCACTGTTATTGCGATCCTGTTGAGCGGGATCGCAATGACAGTAAAAAGCGAATGGATGTCTTTTTCGGACCGATACAATTTAAATTACAAATTGTCTCAAACAAAACGATGGCATCAGTTTATGCTTACCACTGATAACTGAATTTTGCTAACCACAATCAATATATTACTTTAAAAATTCGGTCTTTTATAAAATACAGCAAAAGTCGACGCAATATGGAATTAAACTGACATCGACTTTTGGCTGGTGAATGTATCAAGAAGAGGGTTATTTTTAATAGCGAGGGAGATTGGTGCAATTCATAGTTTTTCCCAATCTCCCCTCATCGATCCCGCCGCGGCGACGGGATTTTCCTCAGCTGGTTGTTTGACTATCTTTAAGCCAGTATCCCCTCATTTCATGACAACCATCTTTTTCATTGATTGATATTGAACAACTCCATCATTTGTCGCAGAAACTTTGATGCGATAAAAATAGACGCCCGATGTCAAACCATTAGCGCTAAAGTTGATTGAATAATTTCCAGGATTCATATTTTTGTCAACCAAACTGCTAACAGATTGGCCGGTTGCATTGAAGATTTCGAGGCTGACGTGACCACCATTTTTTAAAGAGAATTTGATCGTGGTTTCCGGATTGAACGGGTTCGGGTAATTCTGTGATAATTCAAACCTCATCGGAACAGTCTGTGAATCGTCAACCGAAGTTATGGTTGCACTGACTGACGGGGATGGTTTGCCCAGATTTCCCGAGAAATCAATTGCAACTACTTTGTAATACCAGGTACCTGTGCCCGGTAAGACATCGGTAAATGTCAATTCAGCAGTAGCGCCAATTTCCAGGCTTTCATCGGGAACAAAAGAATCTTCTGCTGAACGATAAATTTTATAGTACTGAATATCCGGATCCGGTGGCTCCTCCCATGTCAGCTCAACATCACCAGCGGCAGCCATGGCCATCAGGTTACCAGGAGCGTGTGGCACCAGATTATCGACTGAATAACCCTGAGCCGGCAGAGATTCATGGACCACACCGCCTCGCGTTAAAGCAACAACCTTGAAGGTTGTCAGCGCATTGCCATAAGCGGTTGAATCGTACAATGTGGGAACAACCAGTGCATAACGATTGGCGCCATGAGCGGTGTACTCGCCAACACCGGTCCAATCATCTTCAGCGTCAAGTCGTTGAATGAGATAGGTTGCTACTGGATCTACAGCGACACCATCATCAACAAATTTATCCCAGATAATGCGAACCTGTTTTCCCTGATCATTGGGCACATCTTCGATGGCAACAATTTCGCCTTCGATTGCATTGTTCAAAAGCGCCTGAATGGTAACTTTCAGCAAAGCGACAGTGAAGGCAGGATTGTGAATACCATCGCTGTGATCATAATAGATGGTTCGATGGTTATAAGCTGCCTTTAATTCGGTGAGGGTCCAGGTGGTATCAACATTAGCATGTGGATCCGCATCCGGTAATAATGCGCCAAGTTGCTCCATCAAGCCATGAACTTCTTCCTGCAACCCTTCTTCGACACCGTCACCGTCATGATCAGCGTTTCCATTGAAATAAAATTTCTTTTCGGCAAAGCTCTCACCAATGTTCCCATGACACCCTTCACAGGCTTCGATGTGATCCTGCCCGAGATTATTGGACATTTTGAAAGAATGACCACCAGCCAATACATCAAGGTCAAGTTCATGTGATTCCGCCATGTGACAGTCAACACATGAATTTCCTTTATTATGAGGAGATGTTGGCAAAGTCTTCCCGAATGTAACAACATTGGTCGCAGCCAAAACATCGGCCTGGGGCGCATAATGCGGTCCATAATGGGAGCCCGGAGCGTTGGTGTAGGTTTTTGCATCGCGACGGGATTTATGACAATTCATACAGAGCAATCCGAGACCGCCATCTTTTACAATAGTACCGTTTCCCAATGTCGCATCCATGGTGCGCACCTGATGTGGATAGTCGACACTATGGGACTCATGGCACACCGCACAGGTGATCGCTGTTACTTCTGGAGCTGAAATCAACTCCTCTTTTCCACCTTTCACCCATTCGACGAATCCGGCGCCGCTGTGACACGGAGCACATCCAGCCCGGCTGCCGCGGGCAGCATGTAACGGTTTCCCATGTCGTGATACATCCCACTGGTACGGAAAGATATGATGAGTTCCGGCATCATGACACCAGGCACAATTGGCGGCGTCCAGAGTCGAAACCATTTTAGAATCACTAACATTCCCAACGTTATGAGCACTTCCTGGGCCATGGCAGCTTTCACACTGAACACGGGCTAATTTCATCGCGTCCGGATACTGCGCGACCATGTTATCAAATTGCCCCGGAAAGAGCGTGTCCGGAAAAACGAACCCTCGGTCGTCAAATCCATCGTTATTTGCAGCTGCATCATAACCAGTGGTATGACAACTGATACATCGTTCTGCATAGTAGGCACCCAACATTCCATTTAATCCACGTTCAAAAATGGAATAGTGGCCGGTTTTTTCCCAATCAGCAGCTTGTGCCTGATGACACAAAACACAGTTTCCATCGCCGGCAAAGGCGCCAACATAGGTTGCTGCATTAATGGTCACAATTGCATTATTTTCTCCATCAGCGAATTCCACGGTGTACGTTCCAACAACGTCCGGCGTAAAAGCTGCGATCTGGGTGGAAGTGTCCGGATCAAATGTGACCGTGATGTCCGCCGCCGAACCGGCAGGACCGGTAACGGTCCACGTCGGTGAAGACAGGCTGGCGCCGTCCAAACGACCTTCGAGATACATCTGCGTTTCAACGCCAACATTGAGCAAACCATTGTATGCTCTGTCGAAAATATCAGCGGTATCTCGCTCTGCATCGCGCGGAGAAACGCCGTAAGGCGATAACGACAGCGTCTGTGCAAATACTACAGAGCTTGTGCATAAAAACACCAAAATTAAAATGGTAAGTCTTTTTCCCATAATGACTCCCTCAGTTAGTTAATTGGTTAATTAGATTCAAAATTATATTGGCATCAAAAGGTTTCTCAAAATAGCCGATGATGTTTAATTTTTCTGATAAAGATAAATTACAGGGGAAGAGATGTGATGTGAGAATGATCAATTTTTGTCCCGGATTAATGTTATCAATTTTCATGAGCCAATTCTCATTTTCAGCGTCGGGCAAGCTAACTTCGGTAATTATTAAATCATAACAGTTTTGGTTAATTAAATTCAAAGCCTGTTTGACCGTATTAGCCAGAGTTATTTCAGCGTTTGCCGTGCTTTTCAAATACTGACCGAAACTTTCTGCAAAAGACTTTTCATTGTCGATCACCAATATTTTCATAACTATCGCCCGAATTAAAGATTGTTATTATCATCAAACATTGTTCCACCATATTAAAATCTACATTAATCCAATGTTTATTATACAATTATAATATCTATTAATTTTTTAGAAATGTCTGTCTTGGTGAATTTTAGCCATAAAATAATGGCTGTTGGTGGCAATAAGTTGGAAGTTAAGCTGCTAAGTTTTTATTTTTAATTACATTAAAAAAGTGGACAATTTTATCCAATTACAAGGCGGAAATGGAGATTATTTTCACAGATTATGCTTTTTTACCAAATAGCGGACTATGTGGCGCGGTTCACCCAAAAGCTTTGCAGCCTTGAGTTGATTTCCCTGGCTCAGTTGAAGCGCATCAATCACTATTGATTTTTCAATGCGATCGATCAGTTCTTTCAAAGATCCATTCTGTAAATTTGACAGCGTCGGTAACGCGGCTATTTTTTCGCTTTTGCTTTTTATCATTTCACAATTGATATGTTTTAACAAAATGGTTTCTCCCTCGCATAAAATCACCGCCCGTTCGATGGTGTTACGCAATTCGCGGAAGTTGCCGGGCCAGTGGTATTTGAGAATGGTTTCGCACGCTTCTTCAGATAATAAACGCACATTTCGCTTGAGCTGTCTGGCAATTTTTTGCAGAAAGAATTGAGCGATCAACAGCAACTCTTGTTTTCGCTCTTGCAGGGTGGGAATTTTCAGATGAAACATATTCAGGCGAAAATATAAATCCTCGCGGAATTTTTTTTCTTCAACCAGCTTGACGATATCGCGGTTAGTGGCAGCAATGATTCGCAAGCGCATCCTGATATCGCGTACTCCGCCCAGTCGTTTGAACACCCGGTTTTCAATGACCCGCAACAGCTTTGCCTGCAGCGCCGGCGACATCTCTGAAATTTCATCTAAAAACAAAGTTCCCCCCTGAGCCAGTTCAATCAAGCCGATCTTCCGTTTCTTGGCGTCAGTAAATGCCCCCGGCTCGTAACCGAACAATTCGCTTTCTAAAAGCTGCTCCGGTAAAGAAGCGCAGTTAATTTCCACAAACGGCGCTTCTTTCCATGGCGAATGCTGATGGATAAACCTGGCAAGCATCTCTTTTCCGGTTCCGCTGGCGCCTTCGATCAAAATAGCGCTCTCTTCCACCTGGGCAATCTTAAGCGCTAAATTTTGAATATCTTCCATTATCGGCAGTTTGCTGACAAAAAACTCATCTTCATAGCTCTGCTGAAGGCGATGTTTATAATAATTGAATTGATTATTTAGCCGGAAACGTTCCAACTGTTTTTCGATATTGATGATAATTTGGTCCAGCTCAAATGGTTTGATGATATAATCCTCCACACCCAATTTGAGCGCTTCAATCGCTGATTTAATTGAGGCATGCGCCGTGATAACAATCGTTGGAATCCCCAACGCCTGCTGCTTGATCATCCGATACAAATCCAATCCGTTACCATCTGGTAAATTCAAATCCAACAAAATTAAATCTGGAAATCTCATTTCGATAGCTTTTTTTGCCTTCGATAAATTATGGCATGTTTCAACAGTGAAATTTTTCTGCTCCAATGCATTTTTAAGGAAAAATGTCAAATTCTCCTCATCATCAACAATCAAAATAAACGGATTCATGATATTACCTCTGCTTTTGGCAAATAAATGGAAACGGTTGTACCGACATTCTGCTTAGTTTTAATTTCAAGCTTTCCCTGATGTTGCTCAACTATTTTTCTGCTAATTGCCAATCCGAGCCCGGTTCCGTGAGTGCGAGTGCTAAAAAATGGGTAAAAAATCTTTTTAAGGTTTTCTTCAGCGATGCCACATCCATGATCTTCTATTTTCAATAATAAGCTGTCATTGTTCGAGGACACCTTTATCAGGATCTTTTCACCGGCCGGACTTGCCTGAATCGCATTTAAACAGATATTCCAGAGAACCTGTTCCATTTTTTGATCATCAATCTCTATGCTGGGTAAATTTGGATCCAAATCGACAATTAATTTCAATTGATGTTTTTTTAATGTCGGCAAAATAAGACGCTGGAATCGATCTAACAATGTTTCAATTTGAACAGATTTTTTAGAAAGAGAATCATGCCGCGCATAAGATAGCAGCCCTTTGAGTATCGAATCCACCCGCTGGATTTCCCGGCGTAGCCTTTCGTAATAGCTTTTTTGCGGATCATTGGCAGAAACTGTACTTTCCAACAGTTGAATACCGGTTTGGATCGACGCCAGCGGATTTTTAATTTCATGGGCAATGCGCGCTGACATTTCTCCGATCATGGAAAGATGCTTGCGCTGCTCTTGCTCACGCTCCAGTTGTTTGATCTTAGTTACATCGTGCAAAACCCCTTGATAGACAACCGCTCCCCCCATTCTGAAACGGCTAAACGAAATTTGAACCTCCAGAAAATCTCCGTTTTTGTTTCGCATCGCGGTCGAGATCGCAGTCAGTTGTTTTTTCCCTTTAATGAACTTTTTCATCTCGGACTCAAACCGGTGCACATATTCAGCATCGACCAGACCAATGAATTTAAGTTTTCCGCCATAGATTTCAGCGCCGCGATAGCCGAAAAAAGTCTCAAAACTGGCATTGACAAGAATAAATTTTCGGCGGGTAAACAAAAAGATCGGATCAGGAGACTGCTCCACCAATATTCGATAGCGTGACTCAAGCGCTTTTTTCTCTTTGATCAGCGCTTTTTGAACCTTGATATTTTCCAATTCCTTACGGGCGGTGATGCGTGTTTTATTGATTTGGTTAATCAAAACCGCTCCGATAATCACTGTTCCCATCATAAATAAAATCAAAAACAACATGTGTTTAAATTGACTGCGTATCAGTGCCTTAATCTGGCGAAACGGTGAATTTACAACGACCAACCAACTCGTATTTTCAAACGGAACCGTGGCAAAACCGATAAGTTGCGCCGGATTGCTAAAGATTGATTTTAACTCCACGCCGGTTTGCCTTGCCATTATCTGCCTCTCAAACTCAAAATTTTGATGACAATCAAAACATTTCTGTTGGACGTGCTGTATATTTCCCATTAAACTCATTTTATGACGCGGGTGATACATTAAAAAACCATTCGCATTCAACACCCAGACATAATCTTCACTACCGGTAATAATCGGTTCAAGCGCCGCTTCAATACTTTTTTGCACATTTAATATGCCAGTAACAGACCCCCGAAAAGTCATATCTTCAGTAAAAATTGGTGCGATTAAACAGACTAAAACACGATCATTGTCAACGACATCCCTGGAATGGACAATGATCTTCCGATTTAATCTGGCGCTTTCAAATGCACTGAAATAGCCTATTTTTAAGCTATCGGGCAGACGGGACGGACAGGGATGATTTTCCGGATAACCGGCAATCGCTTTGCCGGTTTCATCGACGAATAAAATATATTCAAATCCTTTGACAATCTGAAAAACGCGTTCGTATTCGGAAAAAATTTCAGCCTGATCAGGTTTGGTAGCAGACATCTGCGCCAACACCTCTATCGCTTTGAGCCGTTCATTGATAAATGCCTCTAAATTCAATGCCGCCTGTTTCGTTAGCACCATTTGTTTATCTTTGTACAAATCAATAAACTGATCCCTGAGCCGAAAATACTGAATGTGGGCAATAAATCCCAGAAAGAACACGATTGCCCCGGCAACAATAATGATAATATTTTTATCCTTCATTGACAACTCCGCTTTATCGCATCCACAGTTAATATAGAATTTTTTTTGTATTTTCAAAACAGTTTTTTTAACGCTATCTCATCATTTGAAAGAATGGAAATGGATCAGATTTTTTCAAGTATACTGATGTCATCGATTGATAAGCTGATTATTTGATAAATTTTTGATCAGGTCAATTATTTTAATAATATTTATTCAAACAATGGAACAATAAACCAGATTTCTTCAAGAAATCTGGTTTATTGTTAACTCAGTCGCTTTTTAGAGCAATAAAAGAATGACTAAAGTCATTACTACAAGACAAATTGCCAAACTTTAGTATTTTTAATAGCAACTTATAGCTCTATCATGGTTCAGCAAACAAAAATTTATCCTCTAATTTTATTCCTGCCAATAAATTTACTTGACATTGTCAATGAATTTTGTATATTTAGACCAAACACGGGCATCAATTATGGAGAAGCTTCGGCTATGATAAAAAAGATCATTTTATTCCTTCTGTTTGTAACGCTGATCAGCATTACTGCTCAAGCTGCAGCTGACGATGTTGAAGTCTGCCTGGATTGTCACGGTGATCCAACTTTAACTACTGAAAAAAATGGAAAAATTATTTCGCTTTTTGTTAGAGAAAATTTATTTCTGAATTCAGTCCACGGCGATAACGGCTGTGTATCTTGTCATGACGATATCGACATCGAGGATTTACCCCACGAAGTACCGCTGAAAAAAGTCGAATGCCAAAACTGTCACACTAAAGCCGGTCGATCTTACGACATCAGTTTACACGGTGTCGCTTTCCAACGCCAGGACCCATTTGCAGCGACCTGTGTTAGCTGCCATGGTTCCCACTTCATTTTAGCTGTCTCAAACCCACAATCTTCATCTTATGTGATGAACATCCCGTTGATGTGCGGTCGCTGCCACAAAGAAGGTTCGGACATGGTCAAAGTCCACGACATCCCGGAAAAGGACATCATTAAAAACTACTCCATGTCCATTCATGGCGAGGGATTGTTTCAGCGCGGATTGATCGGAACTGCAGTTTGCACCAGTTGTCATACTGCACACGAAATTTTGCCGCATACCGACCCGAGATCATCGATCAACCGCGATAAAATTGCGGCAACTTGTATGCAATGCCACGCCCTGATCGAACAAGTTCACACCAAAGTAATTCGAGGGGAACTATGGGAAAAGCAACCCGATGCAATTCCTGCCTGTGTCGATTGTCACTCTCCCCATAAAATTCGCCGGGTATTTTATATCGACACCATGACTGATGATTATTGCATGCGCTGTCATTCACAGAAGAATTTAGTTCGAAAAAATGTTGACAACAGTGTGGATTCGCTCTATGTTAATCTCGAGCATGTGCGCAATTCAGCCCACGGTTTAAATATTGAGTGTATCAAATGTCACGTTAATGTCAGCAATATGAATGATCCGGTGTGCAAAGATTCCGGTCCGGTGGATTGTTCGATCTGCCACGCGCAAATCGTGCTCGATTATCAAATGAGCATGCATGGGCAATTATTCAAAAGCGGCGATGCCCACGCGCCGGAATGCCGCGAGTGTCATGGTACACACCTGGTTTTAAGAAAAAATGATGCGACCTCGCCGACCTTTGCGCGCAACATTCCCCAACTATGCGGTAAATGTCACCGCGCGGGAGAAGACACGGCAGTCTGGAAAGAGGGCGGCGGAACTGTCGAGCATTATACCATGAGCATCCACGGAAAAGGTCTGCTCGACAGCGGACTGCTCGTCTCTGCGGTCTGCACTAGTTGTCATGCATCGCATCTTATTTTACCGGCTGATAATGCACGCTCAAAAGTACATCCGGCAAACATCGGTGAAACCTGCGCCGAGTGCCACCTCGGCGTTTTCGAGCAATTTAGAAGTTCGATTCACAGCCCCGAGATTTCCAAAACCAATGAAAAGCTGCCGATCTGCAATGATTGCCATGATGCGCATAACATGGTACGGGTGGATCAGATGAGCTTCCGTCAACAAATATTCAATGAATGCGGAGACTGCCACGAATATGAGAGCAGCACCTATTTTGACACCTATCACGGAAAAGTGTCGCTGCTCAAAGCTGAAGGATCGGAAAAGACCGCGAAATGTTCCGACTGTCACGGCGCTCACAACATATTGCCGGTTTCTGATCCAAATTCTACCTTGAGCCGTGACAATGCCATTGAAACCTGCAAAAAATGTCATCCCAATTCCAATCGCCAATTCACCGGCTACCTGTCACATGCGACTCACCACAATCGCCATAAATATCCGATTTTGTTCTATACCTTCTGGTCGATGACTTTATTGCTTGTGGTAACGTTTCTATTTTTCGGTGTGCACACACTGCTCTGGTTACCCCGTTCATTTGCGTACCGATTTAAAATCCATCAAAAGTTAAAAAAACAATCGAAGAGCTACTACGTTCGATTCAGCCGGGTCTGGCGCATCCTGCATGTAGTCGTAATTATCAGTTTCTTCAGTCTGGTAGTCACTGGAATGCTGCTCAAATTCGCCGGCACCCAATGGGCGGAATTTTTTGCCAGATTGCTGGGTGGCTTTGAAAATGCGGGACTGATCCATCGAGCCGGCGCTATTGTGACCTTTTTATATTTTGCCGTTCATTTTTATTACGTATATCAAAACTGGAAACGTTCGGGCAAATCGCTGCGTCAATTCATTTTTGACAAACAAAGCGGGCTCGCACCTCATCGAATAGATTTTAAAGAATTTTTCGGTACTTTGCGCTGGTTCTTTACCGGCAAGAATCGTCCCGATTACGGCAGATGGACTTACTGGGAGAAATTTGATTATCTGGCAGTTTTCTGGGGGGTAACAATGATCGGATTCACCGGACTGATACTCTGGTTCCCGGAATTTTTTACCAAATTTTTTCCCGGCTGGATAATTAATGTCGCCACAATCGTTCATAGCGATGAAGCGCTGCTGGCAACCGGTTTTATCTTTACTTTTCATTTTTTCAACACTCACTTCAGACCTGAAAAATTCCCCATGGACCCGGTGATCTTTACCGGTAAAGTGCCGCTCGAGGAGTTTAAACTGGACAGGCCGCGAGAGTATGAAATGGTGAAAAAACAAGGTTTGCTGAGGAAAAAATTGGAAAAGGAACCATCAAAAAAATTGGTGTTCTGGTCCCACATATTTGGCATCTGCTGCCTACTATTCGGGTATCTGCTGGTGTCAATGATTATCTATGCGATGATCTTTCAATATAAATAGATCGAAACTGGCGCGCTGTTTCAAAACTTAGTCTCGCGTATTGATTAAAAAAGCAAGATTAGACTTCACAGATGTATATCACGTCACTTACAAATGGAATACTGATGCCATCGCTTGATGATCGGATTATTTTAGAGACGATAAAATTTTTAATTAGAGCCAGCTATTTTTAATATTGTTACCAATAAAGCGATGGCATCAGTCTATGTCTCCTTAGCGCGGCAAAACTGCAAAATTAAACACCGAAAAACACTGACTGTCATATTGAGAAACTATTTTGAAAAAATATTTCGGTCGATTTCGGTGTTTTCAGTGTTTACATAAAAATATCTTTACAAAAAAGTGCAGGATTAATTTGGTAATAAAATAGATGGCTGAGATATCACACAGATGTTGCGTGTTCAATTTGCCAACCATATCAATAATTGATGAAATGGAACCATGAAATATTCAACTCTTGTTTTCCTAATCGTCTTGTCTTTCCAGCTTCAATGCGCCAGACAAAGCTACCGCATTCACGTTGGCGAGTCTTTTTCTTCCGTATCGCTGCAATCAACAGGCTACGGCGGCTCTGCAATTGCTGCTGCCAGACCCGATACGATCATTGAATTGACCGGGATTTATTCTGATAAAAATATTTTTTTGAACAAGTATCCGGTAATACGAATTTTTTCCATGGAGCAGGGAAAATTATTTGTCCCATTACCTTCGCGACTGGATTGCAACGATGGCAGTTTGATCAGCATCAAAGGGAAGGTGGTCAAGTTACCGGTTAGATACCCACCCACAAACAAAACGCTCAATTACCATCAGCTTGCTCCATTGTCATATAACACCATCATGGACAATCAAAAAATTATTGAGCAGGTTAATACTGAATATCAGAAAATCAGACAGGATTTACAAACAAAGATCTTCATCGAGCAATCGAAGCTGCAATTAAGCCCGAATCCGGAATGGGACATCTGGTTCCATGAAAAGGATGACATTTTTATTTTTCATTCACATCAGCACGATTTGATGTATGCAGCCGACATCGAGTTTATTGTCAACATAAAAACTCAAAAAATCAGCGATGTTTACGCAAAGCAATGGTTTAAGGGTGAACTGTAAATTAAAATTTTATTAATTTCAAGAGGTAAAAACATGAAAAAATTGACCGTTATTCTATTGTCGATCGCACTATTTTGTACCTCCACATTATCGGCACAATCTTCGACCAGAAAAGTGATCAAAATTGACCTTGCCGGACAAGATCAAGAAGTTTTGAAAGAATTTTATAAATTGGGGATCGATCTCGGAAAATTTGATCGACGCACCAATTCGGTTAACGCACTGGTCACGGAAGCTGATTTTTCAAGAATATCAAATCTTGGGTTGAAATACCAGGTTGTTATTTCCGATGCAGATGCTTTTGCCCGACAATTGAGGCAATCGGGTTATCTGGAGCATTTCCGCAGCTACGAGCAAATGCTTCAGGAAATGAACGAGATCATCGCAAAATACCCGGACATAGCCAAACTGGAAGTGATTGGTGAAAGCTATGAGAAGTCAGTGGGAAAAGGTGGTTACGATATAATGGCAATGAAAATATCGGACAATGTCCAGCTTGAAGAAGAAGAACCCGAGGTTTTTTATTTTGCAAACATCCATGCCCGGGAAATCATCACCCCGGAAATCATTATGTATTTCATGCACTACTTAGTGGAAAACTATGGTGTGGATCCGTACGTTACCTATCTGGTTAATAACCGCCAAATCTGGCTCTGTCCCAGTGGGAACCCGGATGGACATGCCTATGTATTCACCGGGTCCAACCCTGACGACAGGTCTGATCCGATGTGGTGGCGCAAAAATAAAAGGGATAATAATAATAACGATATTTTCGACTCTGGCGATGGGGTGGATTTAAACCGAAATTTCGGCTATAAATGGGGATATGACAATAGTGGTTCCAGTCCTACACCCAGCAGTGCAACCTACCGCGGCACCGGTCCTTTTTCAGAACCGGAAAGTCAGGCAATTCGGGATTTGGTTCTGCAACACAATTTTATCATCACCCTGTCTTTCCATAGTTATAGCCAGTTATGGCTTTATCCCTGGGGATACACAAAAGTTAGAACACCGGACAATAGCACTTTTGAGATGCTCGCCGATAGCTGTGT